>CAZXHW010000010.1:0-14800 GCA_964639915.1 uncultured Heliomicrobium sp. | reverse complement strand
TCCAGCCCGGCAACCAGGAATGCCTCGTTCTCGACAAGCATCAGCGCCCTGCTCCTTTTGTGGCCCTGAATTTTACCCGGCGGCAATCCGCTCACCGGAAGTGAATGTAATGGCAGCCCATTACAGCTTTACTGACTCTTCAAACGCGTTGGTCGTTTCAATGTCTGGCAGCCTGGCGTTTACATCAGCGCCGCTGCCTCAACCTGTGTGATGGCTTTTTAGACTCCCCGACTACACCAAAGTTCCAGCCGCATCATAATTTTTCCGCGCTCTTAGTGGAAGCTGAACGGTTCGCGGTACACTGTGTTGCGAATTTTTATGGATCGGCTGATTCTCTTCAACAAACCCTTTCAGGTGATGTGCCAGTTCACGGGCGATGGCGACCGTGCGACGCTGGCAGATTTCATCAAAGTGCCGGAAGTTTATCCCGCAGGGCGGCTGGATTTTGACAGCGAAGGCTTGTTGCTACTGACGAATGCAGGCTGGCTTCAGGATTGGATCGCCGCTCCGAAACACAAACTTCCTAAAACCTATCTGGTTCAAATTGAACAAGTTCCGGTCACTGAAACACTCAAACAATTGGCCAAAGGCGTTAAGCTGAATGATGGAATGACTCGTCCGGCAAAAGTGGAACTGATTGAAGATCCTGACTTGTGGCCACGCGTGCCGCCGATTCGAGAACGAAAAACTGTGCCGACTTCCTGGCTGCGGCTGACCATCACAGAAGGGCGCAACCGGCAAGTTCGTCGAATGACGGCAGCAGTCGGACATCCGACTCTGAGGCTGATTCGAGAAAAAATTGGCGATTGGGAGCTTGGCGGCTTGCAACCGGGCGAGTGGAAAGAAGTAAAATGCCCGCCGCGAAGCTAAGAGAAGATTTTCCATTTGCCAATTTCCAGTTTTCATTTTTTATTTGTGAGGCCGATCAATGTCAGATGACAGATCAACAATGAAATATGGAAAATGAAATTACCGCTGTATTTTTCCCCGACTCTCTATGATTTCTCCCACTGACGTCATTCAAGCAGAAACCCGCATTCGCCCCTTCATCGTCAAAACTTCCCTTGATCCGTCGTTTCGATTAAGCGATCTGGCTGGGTGTGACATTTGGCTGAAGCTGGAACAAACGCAATACACCGGCTCCTTTAAGCTTCGTGGTGCAGCGAACAAAATCCTGTCCCTGAAGCCGGAAGAAGTCGAGCGGGGCATCATTACGGCTTCGAACGGCAATCACGGTATCGCCGTTTGTTACGCTGCGCGGCAGGTTGGCATCACGCCACAGGTTTTCATGCGACACGGAGTTTCAGAAGCCAAACTGAGTTTGATCCGGCTGCTTGGCGGCGAGCCGGTCTTTTTTGGCGAAGATCCGCTGGAAGCAGAACTGAAAGCGCGTCAAACGGCCAATGAAACCGGCAAGATTTTCATTTCCCCGTATAACGATGCGCAGGTGGTAGCCGGACAAGGAACCATTGGCGTGGAACTACACCGCCAGCTTGAGGAAATTGATGCGGTGTTTATCACGGTTGGCGGTGGCGGACTGATTTCCGGCACCGCCACGTACCTGAAAGCCGTCAGCCCGAGAACACGAATTGTTGGTTGCTGGCCGGAAAACTCTCCAGTGATGTTTGAATCCTTGAAAGCCGGGCGGATTTTCGACTGCCCGGAAAAACCTACCATCAGTGACAGCACCGCGGGCGGATTGGAATCCGACACCATCACGTTTGAGATGTGCCAACGGTTGATTGACGATCACGTGCTGGTTTCAGAGGAAGAGATCAAACGCGCCATGCGTATGTTGGCCGAGCAGGAGCGCTGGATTGTCGAAGGCGCTGCCGGAGTTGCGCTGGCTGCTTTGCTGAAAGAACGCCAACGATTTTCGGGGCAGCGCTGCGTGGTGTTGCTGTGCGGGCGAAACATCGCAGCCGAAAAAATGCGGGAACTCTATTAAGCGACTTAACCGTCTGATGCTCGTCGAATTCGATCCATCAGTGCCAATCCTAATCCTTCTTCGCTGACGGCCTGACAGTAAATTGTCTTGATTCCTGCGTCGTCGCATTCGCGGAAAAACTGAAACAGCGAATGCGCATACTCAGCAACATCCTTGCACAGGTGGACTTTCTGAAACGCTTCCGGGCTCGGTGGCGCATCAATTCCGATATAAGCCGCTTCTGCCCACGGCACGATGAATTGCGTAAAGTTGCTGATAAACACCTGCGCGCGCGGCGAATAGTGGCGGTATTTCATGCCTGGACTTTTCGGTTTTTCACCCGCACGGGAATCAGCGACTTCAGTTTCGGGCGCGACCTCGCGTAATTGTTCCAATGTAATCCCACCCGCCCGCAAAATTACTGGCACTGTTCCGGTGCAATCCACCACAGTAGATTCCAAACCGACTTTGGTTTGATCGCCTTTCAGAATGCAGGCAATACGGCCATTCAGATCTTCGCGTACGGCTTGCCAGGTTGTTGGGCTGGGGCGTCCGGACAGATTTGCAGACGGAGCCACCAACGGAACTCCGCAAGCCCGCAACAATTGCTGTGCGGTTGGATGACTGGGCATTCTGACGCCAATCGTGTTCAACCCGGCGGTGGCAACTCTCGGAACTCGTTCGTGTTTTGGAAGCACCAACGTCAGGGGTCCTGGGAAAAACGCCTTGATCAGTGTTTCGGCGATGGGCGTAACTTCACTGGTAATGGATTTCAGCTCAGCCAGATCGGCGATATGCGCAATTAGTGGATTGTCCGACGGACGGCCTTTGGCTTCGAAGATTTTGCGGATGGCTTCTTCGTTGAAGATATTTGCGCCAAGCCCATAAACGGTTTCTGTAGGAAATGCGACAACTTCGCCGTAAGCGATGTATTTGGCGGCCAGGGTTGGGGATTGAGTAATTTTGGTTTTCATCGGTGATCGGTCGCCAATTTAAGTGGTCGGCGAATTACATCACCAACCACTCAAACCGGCCACCAGCCACTATCTGGAAATTATGCGTCCGACACTGGTGAAGTCCAATGTGGAGTTTGAAGTGTTGAAATCAAGCGAGACAGGCGAAAACGAAGAGCGAATTCTGCTGGCAGTCACGCGATAAACTGTGCCCGGTTCAAATTCCGATTGGCTCCAATTTCCGTTGCCATCTGTCAAAACACTGCCAGGCACATCGCCGCCACCAGAAACACGCGAAAACGTCAGCGTGACCCCTGCGATCGGTACTCCCGTAGAACTAGCAACTTTTCCGGAAACCGAGAAAAGCGGCGCGACTCCCGGCTGCGAAATTTTCACGATTCGCCCGGCAATCATCAAGTTTCCCGTTCGCGCATTCACATTGGTGTTCGGCGAGACTTTGAAAAAGACTCCGCTAAATCCTGTTCCCGTTTGCCCGGCCGTGACGGTAATCCAATCCGAATCACTGACAGCTCTCCAGGTCACCGTTGGCAACGCGTTGACAGTAATATCTGCTGTGCCGCCTTTCACGCCAAACATAAATTCATTGGCATCCAGCGTTGTCGCCGCCAGATCCAATGCCGCTTTGATATCCAATCGGCCATAACCATAAACCGCGTTTGGAATCGAAGTGTTTGACGATCCGCAATCCGTAACCATCACCCGAATGGCGGATTCGTTCAGGATGTTTTCCGTCAAATCCACTTTCCCGCGCAGTTCCGGACGCGCAGACCACAGCAGCGCCACGGCTCCCGCTACGTGCGGCGTCGCCATCGAAGTGCCGTTCAGGAGTGTGTAACCGCCGCCACGAATTGCCGATCTGACCAAAACTCCAGGCGCGGTAATATCAGGTTTCACGCGACTGCTGCCGTCAATGGCAACCGGTCCGCGACCGCTAAAACCGGCGATAATGTTTGTGCTGGCGGCGTACGCGCCCACTGTGTAAACCGCATCGTAAATACCCGGAGGATCTTTGACAGACGAACATGAAGAACCGCTATTGCCAGCCGCTGCAACTGTCAAAATCCCCGCAGCGCGATGCGCTTCAAGCGCCGCTTTCAAAGTGTTCGGTTCGCAGCCTTCCGAAGGCGGACAAGTCCAGGAATTTGTCGTAATGTCGGGCGCTTTCGTCGGATCGCCCTGAAGCGCTGTCGCACCCTTTGGATACGGAGCCAGCAACCATTCAATACATTCCAGGTAGGTTGAAGGTTTGCCATTGCCAAGATTCATATTTCGGCAAGCAATGAATTTTGCTCCGGGCGCAACGCCAATCTGATTGACTGCACCATCCGAGCCAACGGCAGAGCCAAGCGTATGTGTTCCGTGGCTATCGTCGTCGCAAGGCGCGGCAGAATCTTTTCCGCAATTTCGATTGTCTTCGTGGATGCTGTCGTGCCAGTTGTAATCGTGATTGGCGTTTGTACCGTCCCAACCTCGGTAATGGCTTTTCAGTGCAGGATGGCTCCATTCAACACCGGTGTCTTGCCCGCCGATGACAATCCCCTGCCCGGTGAATCCTTGCGCCCAGACTTCCGGCGCGCGGATGTTGCTAACGCCAAGCTCAATGTCTTCCGGCGCGGCCGACAAGCGAGCAGCTTTCAACAAAGCTTCTTCGGTAAGATTGACGGGACGAACTCCGCTAATTTCAGGGTTGCCTACGATGCTGGCGACTTCAGGACGAGAGGCGATTTCCGCTGCTAATTCGCGTGAGCCTTTCATCAGCACGGCATTGACGATGTAAAACGATTGATGCTCGACCTTGCGCTCTTCCAGCCATGACAGCAAGGAAGCTTGAGAAATTTCCGCCTTGGCGCGCAACGTCTCAAAAACATAGCGGCCTTTTTCTTCTTTGGTTTCCAGTCCGTAAGCTGCGCTCAAATCTGCCTTGTCGAGCATGACCAGAAATTCGGTTTCCTGGCCATCGGCGGTTTTCGCCAACACCCAGGGCGCAAGTTTTTTCAAAGCTGCTTGCCGTAAATCTTGAGAAGCTTCGCTCTGTGATTTCGCACGGGCAATTAAACCACCAGCCAATAAGCCCGTTGCGGTGAGGATTAACAGCAACGCTACAAAACGTGACCTTTTCATTACGACACCACTCCTTTGCTCAACACGAGCAAACTAATAGATTTCCTGTTGGAGCAGGATCGGGGCTAAAAAATTTGGGATGAAGAAGTTCGTGGGGTCTGTAAAGCCCAGTAATTGTGCATACTCAAGCCCCAATTGTCTACATCAACCTGAGTTCGCAAAATTAATCATTCACTGGCATTCCCGCAGGAATGTCATCGGCGGTAATCTTCAATATCGCATCGCATGAACTGCAGCGTCAGACCAGGCTTCCAACGGAGCAAAATCATCGGTCAGGACAACCGCTTGGTCGCGCGGCAATTCAACCTGGGACTTAAAAACCGATTCGATATAATTCATCTGGCGAATATGATCCGCAATTTTCATGTTGAAAGGGGCCGGCGTTTCCGGCAATTCACCGCACACCAGAAACATGGTCGAAACGAACGCCGTCGTATTTAATCTTGGGTCGCGCTGTTTGGCCAGATACAAATTCGGCGAAAAGACCTGTGTTTTGCCAAAGACACTTTCCAGCGTCATCACCACAGAAGAAACCAGTCGCGCGGCATTGCCCGAGACTCCGCCGACAATGTTTCCGACGATTAATCCATTTGGCGCCAGCTTTTCTTTCAAGTCGGCAAAGGCTTCGCGCGTCAGCAAATGAAACGGCGGAGAATCTCCGCTAAAAGCGTCCAGCACAATCACGTCGTATTTTTCCGTCAACCGGGCGGTTTCGGTTCGCGCATCACCAACGATGACCTTCACGGATTGTGGCAAGCCAAAATGCTCACGCGAGACTTTTTCAGACATCGGATCAATTTCAATCACTGTCACTTCGGAACCGGCTTCCGCCATCGCACGCGCGTAAACGCCCGCCCCTAATCCCCAAATCAGCACTTTTTTTGGAATGCCCTTCGCTGTCGCCAAACGCTCCAACCCATACGCGTAAGGTGCATTCGAAATATCGCCGATCATAGAACCTTGCTGCACGCCGTTAAGAAACAAATATCGGACGGCACCTTCATCACTGACAACCAGATCGCCATAAGAAGATGGCACACGCGCCGTGACGCGATAAGGCTTGTTCTTGTACATGACCTCTCGATCAGCTTCCTGCCCGGCAATCGCGGTGCCTACGGAAGCCAGCGCCAGTCCCACCAACAGCAGCGCAGCCTGCTGCATTTTCTTTCTCATCAGCAAGTACCAGAGCGGCATAATAACCAAAGCCACAGATGTGCCGATGATTGCAGCGTGAACGCTCAAATTCGGAATGATCAACAAAGAAACGGCAAGACTGCCGATAACGGAACCGATGGTCGAGATCGCGTACAAGTTGCCTACGCTGGTGCCAAGATGCGCTTGATCCGCAGCCGCCCGCACAGCCATAGGCGAAACCATTCCTAGCAATAACAGCGTCGGCAGAAATAACACCAGCGCCGGAATAAAGGTGCCGGGAACCATTCCCGCTTCGTAGGCAGCGCTGAGCACCGGCTTGGTGATCAAATCCGCGACCAGCAGCAAGCCGCCGGCAATGGCCATTACAGTCATTAACGTTCCCAATCCCGGACGTTTGTCGGCAATGCGACCGCCCCAGGCATAGCCAGTTGCCAATGCAGCCAATGTCACAGTAATCAACGCGCTCCAAACGTGCAGCGTGGTTCCAAAAACCGGAGCCAGCACGCGCGAGCCAAGAATTTCAACAACCATCACCGAAGCTCCGCCGATGACGACCGCGGCTCGCAGCATCAAAATGCCGATTCCGGCCAACGCGTTTCCGGATTCGGCAGTAAAAGTTTCACTGGCTTTGGCGGTTTTCGCCTTTGCACCTGATTGCACTGAGTTTATTCCTCCGAAAAGTATGAATTGACGAATGTGAGAAGTTCGTGCGGGACATCGAAGCCGCGCCAGCATAAGCCAAACCCAGCCGATTTTCCATCACCAGTTGTGTTACCCTGCGCGGCATTATGGCTGACGAAACAAACTTGCAACTGGACGTGTTGGCAATTGCCGCCCATCCTGACGACGTTGAACTTTCAGCAGGCGGCACACTAATCAAATTGGCAGAGATGGGTTATCGCACAGGCATCCTGGATATGACGCGCGGAGAAGCCGGGACAAGAGGCACGCCGGAAATCCGCCGACAGGAAGCCGAACAAGCGGCTGAAATTCTTGGGTTGGCCGTGCGAGAAAATTTGGAATTGCCGGACGCGCACATCTGGCTGAATGAAGAATCGCGCGTCAAACTGGTGCGAGTTTTAAGAAAGTTACGGCCCAGAGTGATTTTCACTCAACATTGGGAAGACCCGCATCCTGATCACGCGCACACAGCGAACCTGGTTCGCGAAGCAATGCACGTTGCCGGGCTGACAAAATATGACAGTGAATCAAAGCAGGAACGATGGCGGCCAAATTGCGTCGCGCATTTTCTATTCCCGCGAACTGTTGCGCCAACTTTCATCGTGGACATTAGCGAACAGAGCAAGCGCAAATGGGAGGCGATTGCGTCCCATGCTTCTCAATTCTTCAATTCTGAAAGCAAAGAGCCTCAATCCCGTGTCAGCACCCAAGCCTTTTTGCAGGAAATTGAAGCCCGCGACCATTACTTCGGCGCGCTGATCGGTGCGGAACACGGTGAAGCTTTCTTTGTCCGCGAAGCTCTAAATGTGAATGATCCGGTCGAATTACTGACCCGGCGAATGAATTTGTACTCCTAAAACACGGAAGGCAGGCTTTTCAACCTGCCTTCATCGTCAGCGCAAGATTCAAGGCAGATTGGAAAATCTGCCCTACACACCTAAAAGATTGTCACCTTCACTGACAGATACTTCTTCGGATTCTGCCGGAAGTCATAAATCAGCTTAGTCATCTCAGACGATAGCGTGTTGATGTTGTTATAGAGCTTTTCGTCTCTCAGCAGCATACCGGCGGTCCCTTCGCCCTTATCCAGCCGCGTGCTAATTCCCTTCAACAATTCGACGGTGTCGCGGGCATCATTGTAAAGCTTGTCATCTTTGAGCAATTTGCCCAAATTGCCTTCTCCATTTTCAATCTTAACGACAAGGCCATCTAACCTGGCAGAAATCTTGTCGGCTTTAGCAATCAACTCGTTGGCGCGATTGTAAAGCTCTTCGTCTTTCAGCAATTTGCCAACCGTTCCCTTGCCGGAGGAAAGCTGGTTATTGATGTCCAGCGAAATACTGCGTAATTGAGCAACTGTTTCAGTCACTTGATCGCGAAGCTTATCGTCATTGATCAAACTACTAATAGTTCCGTTGCCTTCCTTGATAGCGGCCATCAAATTCTGCGCTTTTAAAACCGTGTCATTTAGATTGACGTAAAATTTCTCGTCATTCAAAAAGAGACCTGCCGTTCCTTTCCCTTTTCGCAAATCACCGGTCATCGCCTTGATGTCATCGGAAATATCATTGAGATTGGCGACGGCGGTTTGAGCGGCATTCAGAATATCGCCAACGCTTTTTTGCGACTGGCTGTTGATCCTGTCGCCATTGTTAATTGCTTTGCCGTTGAGCGTGCCGGGAGTGATGTCAATCACGTTGTCCCCAAGAACGCCTGCCGTTTTCAGCGTGGCGACAGAGTCGCTGCGTATGCGTTCGATGGCTGGCCGTCCATCCAGCGTGCCATCAATTTCCATGATGATTTCGATATTGCCAGCTTCGGCAGCGGCTTTGGTGTCGGCAGGAATGGCGCGGCTGAAGTTTATATCCGTCACCCCCCCGATTTTTTTCCCGGAAAGCCGAACTTCAGCGCCTTTGCGCAAACCGTCAACGCTGGACATTTCCGTGCGAACGATGTTTTTTTTGCCGAAACCAGGAATTCTCAGATCTCCGCTGACCGCGAAAATCACCAGAACTAAAATTGCGAGAGCCAACAAAACTAAAAACCCAACTTTTAATTCAGATAATCCCGCTGTTTTGCTCTGTGGCATAAACCCTCCACTCGTGATTGCATCCTTATTGCACGCTTAACCTATTCGTGCCCGAACGCTATTTTGGTTTGAGAAACTTCTGGACGTAAGGATCAGACGACTGGCGCATTTGTTCATTGCTGCCACTGGAAATAATGTCGCCCTCCTTCAGCATAATGAACTTCGTGTTAATCAAACAAAGCCTGTCGCCTTCATGCTCAAAATGCACATTGCCGAAATCATCCCGCACAACGTATTCGCTGGACAAAACTTCAATATCTTCCAGGCGATGCGTAACGTAAATCGAAGAGACTTCTTCCAAATCGCGCAGCTTCAATGCCAGCTCACAGATGGTGCGGGCCGTAATCGGATCTAACCCCGCAGTGGGCTCGTCGTAAAGAATGATCTTCGGATTCCCAACCAGTGCGCGAGCAATACCCACACGGCGACGCATACCGCCTGAAAGCTCGTTCGGCATTTTGTCAATTGCGTCTTCCAAATCAACAAACCGCAACATGCGCGTGACAACCGATTCGATTTCGCTTTCATCCACGCGCTGTTCGCGCAACCGGTAAGCGACATTGTCATACACCGACAAGCTGTCAAACAGCGCACCTTCCTGAAAGACCATGCCAATCTTCTTGCGAACATCCATCATGCTTTCTTCTTTGTGATTGGTGATTTCTTCTCCATCCACAAAAATTTGGCCGGAATCCGGCTTGAGCAAACCCAGCACCAATCGGAGCAAAGTGGATTTGCCAGTGCCAGAACCGCCCATTACGATTTTCGATTCGCCGTAACGCACACCAAAACTGATGCGATCAAGAATTACGTTATCGCCGAACGCCAGCGAAACGTCTCGAAATTCAATGGCATATGGATTGGAACGCATATCTTCGTGAGAATTCGGTCGCTACTGCTCCCAGGCGCATTATTGTTTTACCTGGGCTCAAGCAACAGAGAAATGATGACTTTCGATAACAGGAAATCCACCGCAATCACCAGAATCGAAGCGTTGACGACCGATTCTGTGGTCGAACGGCCAACGCCAACCGTGCCGCCTTTCGTGCTCAATCCTTTGTAACATCCGATCAAGGCAATGATAAATCCGAATACAGTCGGTTTGATCAACCCGCCGATAATTTCATTGAAATTAACTGCTTCCATCGCTGCCGATAAGTACACCGACGACGCCTGATGCAACAGGGTAATGGAAATCAGCAATCCGCCCATTGTGCCGACAAAGTCGCAAATCACCGTCAGCGCTGGGGCCATCAGCACCAAGGCCACAACGCGAGGCGTAACCAGTTTTTTAATCGGGTCAGTGCCCAGCGCTCGCATGGCGTCAATCTGCTCGCTGACCAGCATTGAACCAAGCTCTGCTGCAATCCCGGAACCGACTCGTCCGGCCAGCATCAAACTGGTCAGCACGGGTCCAAGCTCCCGGATCAAACTGGTGGCAACCAGTTGCCCCGTTACATTTTGCACGCCGAATTTTTGCAGTGTGTTGGCCGAGTTTAGTGCCAGTACCATTCCTGTGAAGGTTCCAGTCAGTATGATGATGGCCAGACTGCCGAAACCAAGAATGTCCATTTGCCGGATCATCTCGCCCCAGTAGCGCGGAGCTTTGAAAAAGCCGCGCACTATGCGCCAGACAAGTAGAGTGAGTTCTTGAAGTTGAAGAACAATGCGGGTGATTGGGTTCATCAGAAATGCCAGCCGGTTTTATGATTCGCTAGTGCCCCAGTCTTGGATGTCATTACTCGGTCGTCAGAATCTGTTTTCACTCAACTAATAATTTCCAGGAATGCTTAATCACAGATGCCCGGTTGAAAGGCGACCTATGATGCTGTTTTTGATTTCACAGGTCAAGCCAAGCCTTCATCGCATTTTTACTTCGACTTATTCTGCCCGATAACCGGTGTTTTGACGTGAACTGACACCAGATCCCCTAAGCTTCTGTCAGCATTCTCTTACAACGGGAATTTCCAAACTCCTTCTAAAATCAGTATTTGTACGTATTTCAACATTTCGTAAAGCTTCTAGAATGCAGAGCTGTCAAACGAGAGTTTGACCTGGCGCCAAAAGCGCAGTTGCAAAGCAGTACTCGGTTTTACCGACATCGTGGAGCAACCAATCACCTCGCATCTTGTTGAACAGAGCGAGTTGAGGCGGAGCAGAAGTACCGGTTGCCCTTACGCTGCTCCGTCAAAATTTAAGGAGAAGGGGCGAAGTAATAGCGGAAGTCAGGTTTCACCGACGCCGCTGTTTTATACCAGCACTTCGTTCTTAAAAAGAAACCGTAGCGATAAGCGGAAGTCAGGTTTCACCGACCTCGCTTATCAGCTACGGTTATTTTGTTTTGGGATGAAATTGTCCTACTTCACCGTTTCGGCTCGTCCCAAATAGATGCCATTGAACAGCAGCTTGAACGTTCCGTGCGGTTGCGCGCGGAACGCGATTTCGGGGCCGTACATAAACAAGCGGCCCTTGCCTACGCTGGCATCAATTACAGCAACGCCATCTTGCAAATACTTCTGCCCCCAAGCCCAGCCGCTGCGAAGCGGCGCGCCGTTATCGAACCACGCAACGGGCTTTACCCCTTTCAAGGAAGCTTCGGGCCTTAAGCGAAAGACAGGGCTGTTGTCAAAAAAGACATCCACGCGGTCTGCCATGCCGTAAGCCAGCGGATTGGTGTTGTCCACAGCCACTTGAAGGATTGAACCGGGAATGTAGTATTTGTCGCGGCTGAGAGGCCGTTCGTCGCCGGTAGCGTTCCGCTCGACCAACGCGCTTCCCATCGGCAAGCCCAGGTGATAACCCAGGTTCGTCGAACTGCCGATTGTCAGAACAGTGCCACCAGATTCGAGGAAAGCTTTCAGTTGCGGAATTGTCCGCGCCGCGCTGATGTTGCCTACCCAGCCGCGAAATTCTTCCGGCAACTCTGCGGCTTGAGGCGTGCGCCCGAATTGCGGAGGCTCATCGCCGCCGCCAGCCGGGCCTCCGCCACCACCTGCGCGCAATGCTGGAATACCGCCAGTGACAAAGATAATGACATCGAACTTGTCGGCAAGATTTCCGGCATCCAGCGTTTGCGGGTACACAACCGTGAACGGAAATTCGAACTGTTCCAGAATCCAGCGCGTCCAGCCTGAAGGCATGGAACCTCCGTACCGATCCCACAAAGCAACGCGCGGCTGTTTCAGCTTAAACATTTCTCCAGCCGGTTTCGCCGTCACAGGTTCAAAGTGGACGCCAGTTTCGACTTCAATGCCGCGAACTTTTGCTCCGGTGGAAGCTTTGGAGGAAATGAAAATGGTTCCCGCCGGATAAGTTTTGCCGTTCGCAGTCAACGACTGTTTCAGCCAGAACACTTCTTCACCGTCTTTCAACAAACGGTTCGTGGCGATGAACGAATCGTTGACGGCGTGGCTGATCAAATACCCTGCAACGTTTGGCGCGGGCCTGGGCATTCCGTTTTCGACTTTGGCAAAGCCACTGAATTTCTGAAACGGCCCATCGAAAGCATCCAGAATCCGGTCGAATTTGACGCCCATTTGGTAAGCGAGCGTCCAGCCTGCGTTGTCATAGGGCGGAATGGGCGGTCCACCCGGATACTGAAAATCGTTCGGATGGTCTTGCGGTTCAAACATATCCAGAACGTGCGGGCGAAATGCCTGCGCGGTTTTGACGACATAAGAACCAGCCGGATACGACTTGCCATTGACCTGAAAACCCGCAGTCGCTTTATGAATCGTGACGCCAGTTTTGATCAACGCGTTGACGAATTTGGTCGCCGTCAGGAAGTCAGGCTGATCGTACGGAATGATGTACCCACGTGGATCGCGTTTTTCCGGCGTTCGCATCGCATCGTAATACTTTGTTGGGGTTCCACCTCGTCCAAATCCTCCACCGCCACCTCGCCCCTGTCCGGCAGCCGCTTCATTATCGCCACCACCTGCGCCGCCGCGTTGACCTTGCCGGTCTTTGTCAAACGCTTCCTGCGCCGAAGCGATTTCGTGCGGGCTGATTGTCCAACTGTCGCGGTTGCCGCGCTCAATGGAGTTTTTGCCCATCTTGTAAATGTTGAACAGAAAATCTTCCCGATGTTTGGACGCAATATCAATCACGGCCCAGTTTGCAGTCAGTGAATAATCTATTGATTGGCGGAAATGCCATTTTTGCGGCGCAATTGGGTAAGGTAAATCGGCGCGCGGCAGTTGATTCCGCAGCACCAGCGGAATGTCCATCGGCGTCGGATTGCCAATGGTTTCCGTCAGCAAGCCAATCATATTGTGAAAATACACTGTCGTGCGCAGCCCTCCGTTCCACCACGTTGAGTAGCTGGAACCGGAGCGCATTGTCACGCCGGGTTTGCCTTCGACAATAAACCGGCTGTGCATGGAGGCAGCAACCAGATCAATTCCTATCGGAATCAGCGGATCAAAGTTGAAATTGAATGGATCGCGAAACGGCGGCGCGAACATCACTGTTCCCGGAGGCCCTGTCTGGTGGTGGTTGTAAACAATGTGCGGGAACCATTCGTGATAGAAAACCCGGTTGATGGCCTCTGATTCCGGCTGAGCGGACAGATAAAAGTCACGGTTGTTGTCGTGGCCGATGTATTTTTGATAAAGGCGCGGGATGCTGCCAGTGTTGCGTTTGGCGGGATCTTGTTCGCGCATGTACCAGTTTGAAACCAGTTCCATTCCGTCAGGATTCACCAGACAGCCCAGCACGATGACGTCATTCAGAAACCGATTCATCTCTTCATCTTTGCGGCTGTTCAGCATCCAGATAGTTTCAATCAATTGCTGCGCGCCAAGCACTTCAGTTGCGTGCAAGCCACCGTCAATCCAAACCACGGCTTTGCCTTCTTTGGCCAGCGCGCGCGCCTGTTCGTCAGTCAAACCTTCGGCCAGCGCCAGCTTCTTGGCAATTTCCTTATACCGGTCAAGCTTCTTGTGATTTTCAGGCGAAGTGATAATCGCCGTATACATCGTGCGACCTTCGGCGGATTTGCCGATTTCGACCAGTTTCATGCGGTCAGATTCGGCGTCCAGCTTTTTGATATAGGCTTCGTATTGGGTGTAGTTGGCGAGCTGATAATCGTCGCCGATGTTAAATCCAAAATGAGCTTTGGGTGTTGTCAGGTTTTGAGCCGAAGCGGCCGCGACAGCAAAAGCGCAAAACAGCGCCGCCAGCAGCCAACGACCAAACATGGTTTTTCGCATGGGCAGACCTCTTGAATTGGGTAAATTGTCGAATGGTTGAAGCAGAATTCGGCGCCACTATACAGCCAGCCGAAAATTTGTGACAGGACTGATGACGCAGGCCAGCCACAAGTGGTTACGGGAACAACCACTTCGGACAATTTCGTCCGATTTACAAGAATTGACAACCAATGTAAGCCGAATGACAAGTCATCTTTCCCAGCTTCGCTATTCTGCCGCTACCCTTTTCAATCTCGCGCACAAAGGTTTCGACAATGCAGATTAAATCGCTTAACGAACAGATTCGCGTCTGGCGGCCTGAAGGCTTTGCCGGATTGGAGCTTCGACAGGGAACCAGCATCAGCCAGCCGTATCCGAAACATTGGCACGATGAAGTTCATTTTTGCCTGATTCAGGATGGAAGCGGGAACTTGAACTACAGGCGCGAGAATCACTGGACGCCCGCCGGTTGCCTATTCATCGTTCATCCCGGCGAAGTCCATTCCAATCACGCAGACGAAGGCAGCAGTTGCAGTTATCGAAATCTGTACGCGGAGCCGGAACTCATTCGCCAACTCGCCGCTGAAATCAAAGGCCATCAAAATGATCTGCCTTTCTTTTCTCCGACACCGGTTTACGACCACGAGGTTATCCAGCGCTA
>CAZXHW010000009.1:0-26803 GCA_964639915.1 uncultured Heliomicrobium sp. | reverse complement strand
TCTGATCCTGGCGCGCGCCTGCAAAATTACCCTGTCTGCCTTTTCCCATAACCCTTGGTCATTTCTTGAAAAATGCTTCCACACGCGGACGGATGCTGGCGTCCAGCGAAGCCTCGGTGGTTTCGTTCGGCATGCCTTTCAGCAAATGCCAGCGTTCGACGTGTTCAATGGCTTTGCCGGGGGCAATTTTTTGCAGCGGCCCCAGTGTTTCAACTTCCAGAAAGTCTTTGTTGGTAAAGGTCTCAAAATTGCTGCCGCCATCGGGATAAGGTTTGCCTTCCTGATAATCGAAGCCTTTGACGAACAGCGTGCCGTTATTCAGATAGCCAATCCAGCCACCACGATGCGCCAAGCCCAGCTTGGTCGGTTTTTTCGCGGCCTTATCCTGGCGGAGCGTGATGTATCGCGTGCCGAATCGCCATCGCGGATCGGCCAGATCCGTAAACGGCCAGAGAATCAAATTCTGGTTTGGCGCAAAACCGCGAAAATCAGGCTTTTCGCCCGGTTCCAGGGAACCCGGATGCCCAATCTTTTCCGGCAATGGGATGATGGCGATTCCGCCTTGCGCCATAACGGTCAGCGCCCACGGAGCGAGTTCGACAGTTTTCGTTCCTTTGTTGCGAAGCCGATGCACCAGCGTTACGCCTGTGCCTTCGGCGTCCAGCGTCAGGTCAATTTCTTTCTGAATGCCGGTCAGTTTTTCGATGGGTTGAATCACTCGAACACCAGTTTCGCCCAGCTTTTCGTGTTTGATTGGAGAATTGTCCAGTACATATGTCCGAACAGAATCTTCCGGCGCATGCCACAGGCGGTGACCGCCGCGAATCTGCCAGGAATCTTCGCCGGCTTTGCCTATTTGCTCGTCAAATTCTTTGAAGACGTTTGGCTCGCCAACATAACCGTAACGAATCACGCGCGGTCCGACATCCAGCGTCAAAACCAGATCAACCGTTCCATTGGTAAGCTGCAAATTGTTTTGCCAGCCTTTGTAAGCGATGTTTTGCATGGTGACTTTCAGGATTGCTTGAGTGGTTGAGACCAGATTGAAAAGCACGACAGCCAGAACCAATAGGAAAATCAGCCAAACAAAATGGCGTCGCCGCGAAGTGAAATGGCAATGAAACATTTTTGACAAGGTTTTTCTCCTGAAAAGCTAAAGGCGCTTATGACTCAACTTCAGTTTCAAGTTATGGCCGTGGGCGAACGCGCGGTTCTTCGGCCGATGGAGAAGAACTGGGTGGCACTGTGGTCGGTGGCGTTGGGCTGGGCTCCGGTTTCGGAACTGCATCCGCAGCCGTTTTTGCTTCTTCGTATTTTTGCTGGGCTTGCAGCGCATTCTGTTTGGCGGTCGCCGTATCACCATTTTTTGAAGCTGTTTCAGCGAGCCGCCTAAAGTTCTCAGCCTCCTGCCATTGCGCGGCTGCGTATTGCGGCGCTTGTGCAGTGTTTGCCGCATCACGGGCTTTTTTCATTTCATCAAAATACTGCTGCGCGTCCTTTCGCTCAGTTTCTTTCAGCGCCAGTTCATCGCCGACAGCCAGCAGGCGGCGATAAAGCGGCTCCGCTTCCTTGAATTTGCCCTGGTTGAAGGCGATCTCAGCGTCGCGCCAGGCGGTCTGCGCTTCAATGACTTTGGCTGCGAAAAGCGGCTTGTTGCCGTAGCTTCTTTGAATGGTTTTCAGTGCCGTTTCAGCCTGGGTGCGCGTGATTTTTGTGTCCTCTTCGGAGCCGTAAATTCTTTCTTTGGTCAAGTTCCAGGCTGGTTTGGCCAGAAACAGGCCGGCGGCAAGGATAGCGATAAAAATGGCAATATTTCGGATTGTCCGTGTGGGAATGCTGCTTTCAGTATTCGTCGTTGTCATCGTTGGCCTCGGAGTGACTTTGGTTGTAAAGGAAGGTGAAGCACCCACTGGTGTCGTTGAGCCCAGCGGCATCGAACTAGTGGGGGCTGCCTGCCCGGAGCGTCCAAGTTGGCCGAAGTGTGGCGCTGGTGGCGTGGGCGGCAATTGAGACGTCGTCACAGCTTTGGTTGGAGCGTTGACCGCTTGATCAGCCGGCGTGGAAAAGATTTCCTGCCGCGTTGCCACCGGAATGCTCGCTTGAGCGCTCGGATGATGGCCGATTTCACGCACAGCTTTTAGCAGATGGCTGATGGCGCGTTTTATTTCCACTTCCGTGACATCGGACGACTTGGCGTGAACGATGTTGTTGCGCACGCCGATGCCAAAGAAAACGTCGGGTGGATTGGAAAACAGCGCACGATTCCCATCTACTCGTTCGCCAACCGTTGCCGGTTTGCCATCTTTCCCGAGTAAGTTCGGATTGACGAAGCTCAAAAGAAATTCGAGCAATGAAACCAATTGGATGACTTGCGTGACAGGATTTTTTTCCTGCTCAATCTGTGCCACTGGAAAAACGCCTAGGGGCAGCATTTTCACCTCACAAAGTATTTCGGTTTCCCGCTCGGTTCACTGGCCGCGGGTACAGGCCGAACGCAACGATACTGACCGCCCGCCGATTCGTCAATTCTGTCTGCTCTGGCCTGTTGCTGCGCTTCAAGTGATTGTAAGATGATCCGTAAACAGAAGGTTCCGGCGCACTTCGTTCGCTCCGGGGCCAGAATTTTGTAACCGTCGCGTTGATTTTTCCGACTTATACCTGTGGAAAGAGTGATTTTGCTTTCCGACACAGCAGCTTTAAGAACGAATTTGGAAGGATCAACCGGAAGATCAACTGAATGATTCGAATGGCTGAATACGCAGAACCTGAGGTGCCTGAAACTCCGCGGACTCAGGTTCGAGAAAAGACTGATGACGAACTGGTAGTCGCTGCTCGCACTGGCGATGAAGCGGCGTTTGCTCAGTTGTTCAAACGGCACAGCGGATTGGTGTCGCGTCTGGGATACAGATTTTTTACCCGGCGTGAACAAGTCGAAGAAATAATTCAGGATAGTTTTGTAAAAGCCTATCTGGCGCTTGGCAATTATCAGGGAGGGAATGAAAAATCCTTTGTTTCCTGGCTTGCCAGGATTACAGTTCACGTCTGTTATGACGAATTGCGCCGGATCAAAAAGCGAGGGGAAAGCCGTCTGGGCGATTTAAGCCAGGACGAAGAAGACTTTTTGATTGACCGGCTTCGGGACTTAAGCGCAGGCAGCAACGTTGAGGGAGCCGCGATTTCGCGAGACCTTTCGGCCAAGCTTTTATCCAGACTGAAACCGGAAGACAGGCTTGTGCTGATGCTGCTGAAACAAGAAGAGCTTTCCATAGCCGAAATTGCAGAATTGACTGGCTGGACGTCCGCAAAAGTAAAAATGCGTTCACACCGCGCCCAGCAAGGGTTGAGGCGCGTTTTAAGAAAATTTGTGTGAAACGCGAGCGTGTAAGGAGTGAATTATGTGGGGCATTAAAAAGCAGATAGATGATGACAAGCTCGATCGGTTGAGTGACGAATTGTTTCGCGCGCTGGAAGCAAGCGACAACGAAATTAATACGGCCGCCGAATCGCCGTTTCTGTTCCGCCGCATTCGCGCCCGGATCGAAGCGGAGCAGCGCCGCTTGAATGAAGAAAACAATTCCTGGTTTGCGTTGATGGCTCAGGTTCGCCAGGCGATTCCGGTGTTTGCGTTGCTGGCAATCGTTGCGCTGGTTTCATCTCTGTATTTGTATTCCTGGGGAAACAAGCCGATGGAAAATGCTGGATCATTAGCAGAACAGCAAACTGCGCTCGCCGGTTTGCCTATGTTTTTGCAAGATGACGAAGAGGCGGTTGAGGCTTCGTTGATTGGATTGCACGCTTATCAATCGAATCAACAGCCAGGAGTGAAAAAATGAATGCAATTGGCAAGGTAAAAACGCAAGCCTGGATCTTGATGCTGGTTGTTTTTCTGCTCGGCGGAGTCACGGGAGCTTCGGTTGATCGGTTCTGGTTCTTGAAAGGCCAGAACGCTCCCTCTGTCAAGCACGGTGGCGAACGCGGTCCCGGATGGATGGTAGAGAGGTTAAAGAGCGATTTGAATTTGACAGAAGAGCAAACTACTGCTGTCCGAACCATCTTTGCAGATATGCGCAAAGAGTTTCCTCCAAGCCGGATCAATGAATGTCCCGGCATGAAAGAATCGCGTGAAAAATCGCGTGAACGGATTCGCGCAATTCTGACAGCGGAACAACAGAAAAAGTACGATGAAAACAATGCTCGCCGCGACGCGCAAATGCGCGAGCGCGAAAAAGCAGATGGAGCCAGATGAGATATCTACGGCCTGATTTTTCTTCGAGAACAATCCAAATGATTCAAACGGCATCGCTGGTTTTGGCGATGCTGTTTTGTTTTCTTCCTCATGCAAAAGGGCAAACGGCCAACGTGAATTCGGACGCCGCAAACAAGGTTCGAGCTGAAACCGTATTGAAGCAAACTCGTGAAGCCTTGGGCGGAGAAGCTAATCTGGCAGCGGTAAAAAGCATGGCGATTAATGGCGAGTTTCGCGCCTTGATTAGTGGCCGAGAAGTCAAAGGGGACCTCAAGATTGAGATATTGCTGCCCGATAAGTATCAGCGAACCATCAAAACCAATATGGGCCAAATGTGGCTGATCCGCGTTGATACGGCAAATGGCGCTGTGGCGTGGCGGGATACAAAACGCGAAGCAGCTATGGCTGGTGGCGGCGCTGATGCGGGAGGCGGTGGATTTGGAGGGGGAGCCCCCGGTCTTGGCGGCGGGCCAGCCAGCACTGGCGGTGGCGGCGGCGGATTTGGAGGAGGAGGTGGTGGTGGTCGCGGGGGTGGCGGTGGCGGCGGCGGTGGTGGCGGATTTGGTGGCCCTGGCGGAGGTAACGCGAACAGCGGAATTGTGGGTGAGGCTTCGCCTGAGGTTCAAAAACAAATCAAAGAAGATTATTCGCGTTATCTGATAATGGTCTTAATGGGCGCTACTTCCGGTGCTTCATTCGATTACATTTACGACCGCGAGCTTGATGCGAAAGAAGGCAAGGTTGACGTTATTCGCGTCACTGGAAACGATGATTTTGTGGCTTGGCTAATGGTTGACCAGAACACACATCGTCCTAGAATGATGGTGTATCGCGGCTTGGCTGCCCGCCAACCACGACCCCAGGGAACAACGATTGTCGGGGAAGGGAACGATGAGCCGAAGGTGTTGGATTACCAGATTTTTTTAGGCGATTACAGACAGGAAGGAAGTGTTTGGTTGCCGCATCAGATTGTCCGTGCGGCGAACAATCAACCGCAGGAAGAATGGAAGCTGACCAAAGTCAAACTCAATCCGGACATCAAAGCCAACAAGTTTGAGAAGAAAAAGTAACCGCTTTTGCTCGCAACCCAAACAGCGCGTTCAGGGGAATTTTCCCAACTGACGCGCTGTTTTGCATTCAGGGCGTTAGTTCAACAGCCGAGTGTAATCAGCTTTTCGTTTTACGGGAGTGAAGCCTTCTTCTCGAATCACATTGACCAGCATGTCTTCAGTCGCTTTGTGGTTCGCTCCGGCTTTTGAAATTACGTTTTCTTCGATCATCGTCGAGCCAATATCATTTGCTCCGAAATGCAATCCTCGACGCCCGTCGGCCAGCCCAACCGTCAGCCAAGAAACCTGCACGTTCGGGATGATGTTCAGATACAAGCGCGACAGCGCCAGCCAGCGTAAATACTCTTCCGCAGGCATGCGATCCGGAATGATCTTGCCGATGGGAGTGTTGTCCGGCTGGAACGTCCACGGAATGAACGACACGAAACCGGGTTTGCCAGCGGCCAGCGACCGTTGCTGCAACTGGTACAGCTTTTCCAAATGCTGAATGCGCTGATCAATCGTTTCGCCGTACCCAATCATCATTGTTCCGGTGGTTTTTAGCCCCAGTTGATGCGCGGCTTCCATTGCGTCCAGCCATTCCTGGCTGTTGCATTCGGTGCGGCGTTTGCGGCGAATTTCGTCCACCAGAATCTCACCGCCTCCGCCAGGAATGCTGTCCAGCCCCGAATCCATCAGAGCCTTGATCACGTCGGTATAGCTCATGCCAAAAGTTTTGGCCATTCCATAAACCTCAGTTGGCGAAAAACAGTGCAGGTGAATCCCATAACGGCTTTTCAATTCGCTGAGCAGTTTTGTGTACCATTCCAGCGGTAGATCAGGATGCAGTCCGCCTTGCATCAACACGCCGCTGCCGCCGACCGCGATCATCTCTTCAACCTTCTCATACATCTCTTCGTAACTCAGCACGTAGCCTTCCGCGTCACCCGGCTTGCGATAAAACGCGCAGAAGTTACAAACCGAAAAACAGACGTTCGAGTAGTTGATGTTGCGATCTACGACGTACGTCACCACATCGTCAGGATGAAATTCACGGCGCAGGTTGTCGGCCAGACGTTGCAACTCTTCTGTTGAAGCGTCAGTAATCACACGTTTCCATTCGTCGTGCGCCAGATGTTCGCGCCTGGCAATTCGTTCAAGCAGATTGTTAAGAGGGGCGGCAGTTGCTGCGGTAGTCATAAAGTTTTCTCGATAAAATTGGAATGAGAACCAGAGAGCGGAATTCTAGCCTGCGGTCAGAAACTCGTCCAACGAATCAGAGTTTTACTGGCTCGCCTTCGTTTGCCGCTTCATAAAGCGCAACAACCAGTTCCAGGGACTTGCGACCTTCGCGTCCGTCAATCATTGGCGCGCGGTTTTCGATGACGGCGTGCATCATATCCTCAATCTGGCGGCGATGGCCTTCGTTGGAAATAGCCGCCGGATTCGCTGAGCCGTCCGTCAACTGTTCGGCTTCGCCAAGGTTTGAATCTTCGCCGTCAATTGCCCAAACGCTGATGGCGTCGCCGTCCAAAATGATCGAGCCGCGTTCGCCGGAAATTTCCAGCCGTCGCTTGAATCCCGGCTTCGCCGAAGTCGCAGCTTGAACGACGCCAAGCGCGCCATTTTGAAATTTCACTGTGCCGACCAATGTGTCTTCGGCTTCAATGTGCGGATACCGCAGGGCGGCTTTCATCGCAAATGCCGATTCGGCAGGCCCCATCATCCAGCACAACAAATCAATTGTGTGAATCGCCTGGTTGATCAATGCGCCGCCACCATCCATTTTAAGCGTGCCGCGCCACGAACCCGGAGCGTAATACTCTGGCGCGCGATACCATTTCACCAGCGCATCGCCAAGCATCAATTTGCCCAGGCGGCCTTCGTCAATCGCTTGCTTGATGCGCTGAACCGCTGGCAGAAACCGCGATTGGAAAATTACCCCAAGTTTGACGCTCGCTTTGTCGCAAGCCGCAATCAACGCGTCGGCTCGCTCCAAATTGATTTCAATCGGTTTTTCAACCAGAACGTGTTTACCGGCTTCGGCTGCGCGAATGCCAAGTTCGGCGTGTGTGCCGCTCGGCGTGCAGATGTTGACGATCTGCAAACCCGGATGCTGCAAAAATTTGTCGTAGTCGGTGTAAGCGACACAGCCAAACTTTGCGGCGAATTCAGCCGTTCGTTTTTCATCTCGTCCGCAAACAGCCAACAACCTTGCGCCACTGATTTGCTCGATTGCCGCAGCCTGTACCGCGCCAATCATTCCTCCGCCGACAATGCCAAAACCGATTTCGCCCATCGTTATTTTCTCCGCAATTTGAGATTTGGAATTTGAGATTGCGCTTGCCGGAAGTTCGCCGGGCAAGCTAGTCTTGCCGTTCCGCAACACCAATCATAGGAGACCGAAATGCCGATCACAATCAACGGCTTTCATCATGCCGGATTTCTGGTCACGGACATCGAGCGCGCCGCAGACTTTTACGAAAACATTTTGGGACTAAGCAAGCTGCCACGTCCGGAATTGGGCTTTCCCGGCCGCTGGTACGACTTGAACAACGGGCATCAATTGCATTTGATGAGTGTCGAACAGATGCCTACGCATGCCGATCCGCCGCGTCACGACCGCCACATTGCGCTGGACATTCCCGACCCGGCGGAAACCGAACGCCAATTACGCGAACTGGGCATTGCGGTCAATTACGGCAGCGGACGCGCGGGCAATCCACAGTTGTTCATACGCGATCCCGATGGCAACACCATCGAATTACGGAAAAGCGCGGTCATTGCTTGATCGAATAATCCAAAGGAAACCCACGATGAAAAATCTGGTTCAACGGTTCATTTTGGCTGTGGTGGCAATAATGGTGGTTGTCAGCACAGCTTTCGCTGCGAATCCACAAGACGCAGGCGTTTCTTCCATCGAAGGCATTTGGGAAGGCACCCTCGATGTTGGCGCGACAAAATTGCGACTGGTGTTGAAAGTAACAAAAGCCGCCGACGGTTCACTGACCGCCAAAGCCGACAGCCCCGATCAGGGCGCAAACGATTTGCCGGTGGATATTGTCACGTTCAAAGACGGCGCGCTGCATTTCGAGATGAAGCGCCTGATGGCTTCTTATGACGGCACGGCCAGCAAAGAAGGTTCGCAGGAAATTGCCGGAAACTTCAAACAGGGCGGCGCTTCGTTTCCATTGAAGCTGAAACGAGTTGCAAAACCGTCCACGCCCAACCGTCCGCAAGAACCAAAGAAGCCTTACCCTTATGACGAAGAAGAAGTTAGTTACGAGAACAAACGTGATGGTGTAAAGCTGGCTGGCACGCTGACGATTCCGCGGGCAAAAGGGCCTTCCCCTGTTGTCTTGTTGATTACTGGTTCCGGAGCGCAAAACCGCAACGAAGAACTGCTCGGTCATAAACCCTTTCTGGTTTTGTCCGACTACCTGACTCGACAGGGAATCGCCGTGTTGCGTGTGGATGATCGCGGCGTCGGAGGTTCAACCGGCAGCGTAGCCAATTCGACCAGCGAAAATTTTGCGGCGGACGTTCTGGCCGGAATCGAATTTCTGAAATCGCGCAAAGAGATCAATCCCAAACAAATCGGCCTGATCGGCCACAGCGAAGGCGGAATCATCGCGCCGATGGTTGCCGCGCAATCTAGCGATGTCGCTTTCATCGTGCTGATGGCGGGAACTGGGCTGACCGGCGAAGAGATTCTTTATCTGCAAGGCGCATTGATTGCCAAAGCAAACGGCGCAAGCCCCGAAACGCTTGCCAAACAACGTACTCAACAGGAAAGCAGCTTCATCATTCTCAAAAAAGAGAAAGACAATGCAGTGGCGGAAAAACTGATGCGCGATGATTTTGCCAAACAAATAGCCTCGTTATCCGAAACAGAAAAGAAGGGGGCCGAACAGACGTTTAACGCGCAGATCAAACAAGTTACTTCGTCTTGGTTCCGCTACTTCTTGACCTACGATCCGCGCCCAGCGCTGACGAAAGTGAAATGCCCTGTGCTGGCGCTGAACGGCGAAAACGATCTGCAAGTGCCCATCAACGAAAATCTGCGCGAAATCGAAGCCGCGCTGAAAACCGCAGGTAATAAAGACGTAACCATCGTCCGCTTGCCGAAACTGAACCATTTGTTTCAAACCAGCGAGACAGGTTCGCCCAACGAATACTCCAAGATCGAAGAGACCATTGCACCCGTCGCGCTGAAAACGATGGGCGATTGGATTCTGAAACACACGACACAAAAATGACCGATTCAAATTCCGCAAACTACCGCCGAGTGGCTTCGCTGAAAACCGCCGAAGCTTTTGCCGATTACCTTTCGCAACTCGGTGTTGAGTTGCCCTTTGACCGCGAACTGCAATCTGGCGCGGATTCGCCGCTTGGGCAAAGTTACAAGCTTGGAGATTTCACCATTGGCAATCGCTTTTCGATTTTGCCGATGGAAGGTTGGGACGGAACGCCCGATGGCCGCCCATCTGATTTGACCATCCGCCGCTGGAAGCATTTCGGCGAAAGCGGCGCCAAGTTGATCTGGGGCGGTGAAGCCGTCGCTGTCCGCAACGATGGTCGAGCGAATCCGAATCAATTGATTTCGAGCGACAAGACTGCTGCGGAACTGGAAAAGCTGCGGCAGGTTTTGGTTGAGGCTCACAAGGAAAAATGTGGCACGACGGACGACTTGCTGATTGGGCTGCAACTTACACATTCCGGACGGTTTGCGCGGCCAAACGACAAGAAAAAGCTTGAACCACGAATCCTGTATCGTCATCCGCTGCTGGATAAAAAGTTTGGTATTAGGTCGGACGAAGGGATTTTCAGCGACACGGAAATTGACGACTTGATCGGCGATTTCGCCAAGGCTGGAAAGCGCGCCGAAGCCGCGGGCTTTACGTTTGTAGACTTGAAACATTGCCACGGCTATCTCGGCCACGAATTCCTGAGTGCGACGACGCGGCCTGGGAAGTATGGCGGTAGCTTCGAAAACCGCACACGCTTTTTGCGCGAACTGGTCGCCGCCATTCATCGCGAAGCGCCGAGTTTGAAGTTCGGCGTTCGCTTAAGCGCCTTTGACTTTCTGCCGTACAAAATGGGCGGAGATAAGATCGGAGTGCCTGAAGAGTTTGAAGGCCGCTACGAAACCATTTTCGGTGGGGACGCGGACAATCCGCTGGCGATCAATTTGGCGGAAACGTTTCAGTTTTTCGAACTGCTGGATGAACTTGGTATTCGGCTGGTTTGCACAACGGCGGGCAGCCCTTACTACAACCCGCACATTCAGCGCCCGGCGCTCTTTCCGCCTTCGGATGGATATTTACCGCCAGAAGACCCGCTGGTCGGCGTTGCTCGGCAAATCAAAGTCACAGCGGAATTGAAAACACGCTTTCCAAACATGTGCGTCGTGGGTTCAGGCTACACGTACTTGCAGGAATGGCTGCCAAACGTAGGCCAGTATTTCGTTCGCACGGGGCAGGTGGATTTTGTCGGGCTTGGGCGGCTGGTGCTGTCGTATCACGACCTGCCGTTTGATGTGGTCAACGGAAACAAACTGCAAGCCAAACGCATTTGCCGCACCTTCAGCGATTGCACCACAGGTCCGCGCAACGGACTGGTTTCAGGCTGTTATCCGCTCGATCCGTTTTACAAAGTTCACCCGCAGGCCGAGGAACTGAAAGCCGTGAAGGAAAAACTCAAAGCCGGTTGAGCGGCTATTCGACCTTCACGACTTTCCAGAACTCGACGTAACCTTTGATGTTATTTGATCTTCTTTCCTGCTTGCTTCTTCGGCGTGGCCTTCTTTGCCGCCCTCGGCTTGCTTGCCTTTTTTACGCTGGTGCTTTTCACCGTCTTGGTTCTCAATAGTTGGCTTTGCTCAGCTTCAGAGGTTGCCAGGCGTTCGACCTCCAGTTCGAGTTGCGGCTTGAAATGTTCGTCTTCCCAATCGCGCAAAACGTCCAGCCATTCATGCGCCGCCCCCATCATCCAGATCGTGCTGAAGCCCTTGCTGGTCAGTTGCCCTGTATCCAACAGATTGTCTATGCCAGATTCAACCGCAGTCCTGATTTCGGCAAGCGCCGCGATCATTGGCGGGAGGCTCTCCGGGGTTGCACGTTGGTAAGTTGAAGCAATGAAGTCTTCGATCGCTTCACATAATAGGTCGTAAGGGGCTATCTCCTTAGGTAACTGTTCTTTCATGGTGTCTCTCCGCAGTTTGTCGGCCTGCATTGCGCAGTGGCGACCCTGTCTAAGCCGCACACTGCAGGTTTAATTTCAAGAATGCAGGCAGCGCCAACGCCGATTTGCATATCGTAATTTGCGGAAAGTCACTTACTGTCCGTCTTCAACCTGATTGTTGATCTATTCCACTTTTACACCTTTCCAAAACGCGACATAGCCTTTGATGTTGTCCGCGGCTTCTTTCGTTTCGGGGTAAAACCAAGCGGCGTCCTTGTTCACTTCGCCGCCTGCGACGACGTTGTAATAACTCGCCGTGCCTTTCCAGCCGCACACCGTGTGCGTTTCGCTCGGCTGAAAATGTTCTGACTTAATCGCCGAAGGCGGAAAATAGTGGTTGCCTTCAACGACGACGGTTTCATTGCTTTCGGCGATGACTTCGCCGTTCCAGATTGCTTTCATTTTTCCTCCTCGTTTGGGTGAGGCTTCCAATCGTCCTCATTGCCTTTCATAAAATTTTCTTTGGTGTGCCAACGAATATGGCTGATCTGCTGCTGTGAATGCAAAGCACGATCAAGCTCGTTGGATAGCACCAGAAACTCGCGCTCATCTGATCGGCCAAGCAGCTTTCTGCCAAGCCGACTCAATTGGGATTGTATGAAGATCAGCCAAGTGCTTGGCGTATCATCGTCTTCATAAAAACCTAAGCCAACCATGAAATCTCGTTGGCCAATTTTGGCGGAAAAACACCACCCCCAATCTTCCTGAATTGGCTCAGGGTCAATCTCTCCCAGCTTTTGTTTATCCAATCGCTTGATCAACCACTGCGCCAAATCGTCACCGAAGCAGTCTGGATTAATAAAGTAATCTTTCTCTTCTTTCGTATTGAAGAGTTTAGTTACGAGCGTGACATGAGTGCGAAGGTTCTTACTCATTGTTTAATGACTTCGGTTCTAACTGTCAAAGAATCAATTCGTTTTTCGTTCACTTCATAGCTTATACCGACGCCGGTTGGGCGTGGAATTGTTCCCTGCGGAGAAACTTCGACTGGCGGAGTGATGATGTCTTCTGTCCAGTAACGCTTCGAAGCTGACACGTCGCCCGGCAGCGTGAAGCCTGGAAGCGTAGACATATGAATGTTGTGCGCGCGGCCAATGCCGGATTCCAGCATGCCTCCGCACCAGACAGGGATGTTGCGTTCGTGGCAATAGGCCTGAATCTTGCGGGCTTCGGTGTGGCCGCTGACGCGACCGAGTTTGACATTGATGATGCGGCAAGCTTTGAGCTGCAAGGCTTTGCGCGCGTCTTCCACGCTCAGAATGGATTCGTCCAGGCAGATGTCGGTTTTAAGCTGCGGCTGCAAGGTGGCGTGGTCAATAATGTCGTCGTAGCTGAGCGGCTGTTCAATCATCAGCAAGTTGAATTCATCCAGTTGCTTCAGCAGATCGGTATCCGCCAGCGTGTAGGCCGAATTGGCATCCACAGACATGACTATGTTCGGATATTCTCTTCGCAAAGCGCGAATCATTTCCACGTCGCGGCCGGGTTTGATTTTGATCTTGATGCGTTGGTAACCAGCGGAGACTTCTTTTTCAACTTTGGCCAGCATCGCGGCATCGCTGTCTTCAAGTCCTAAAGAGACGCCGCAGTTGATGGTTTCCTGCGTTCCGCCCAGCAATTGCCACAGCGGCACGCCTTGCCGTCTGGCTTCCAAATCCCAGATGGCGCATTCCACAGCGGCGCGTCCCATCTTATTGCCACGAATTTGGCGAGTCAGTTGTGGAACGTCTTCGGGCGAATTGATTTCCTTTCCCAACACCATCGGCCCTGCGAAATCGCGGATCAGCGTCCAGCAGATTTCCGTGCTTTCGTGGTTGTAAAACGGTTTTTCGCCAACGGTGCATTCGCCCCAGCCGTGCAGACCTTCGCTGAAGACTTTCAGCAGGATGATGTTGCGTTCATCGGTGCGCCCGAAGCTGGTTTCAAACGGAGTGACCAGTGGCAAACGGATTTCTCTCAGTTCGATTCTTTCAACTTTCATAACTCAAACCTGCCGCGGATCAACGCAGGCAAACGCGGATTCATTTTTGATCAGCGTTTATCTGCGTCATCTGCGGCTTATTTTTCCTCTTCGTGATTATCTTTGAAAAACAGGTAGCGGCTGTTGCCATTCGGATTGGCTTTAAACCCGGCGCAATACAAGCCTTCGCTTAGTAGTTTTTGGAAATCTGTCCGAAGCTGAAGCTGCCAGCGGCGCGCTTCGGCCAAATCCTGTTTTTTCAGCTCGTCAATTTCGCGTGGAATTTCCAACGCAGCCTCGGGGTTGTCGGTGCGGCGCTTTCCAGCGAGTGCGTCGGTGATTCTTTGCGAACCAATCCACCACTCAGCAAACACACGGTCAGTGTCCAATCCCGCGTGCAAGGCGCTGGTGCTGACGTTGCCATAATAATTCACCGTGTACTTCCGGATGACGCAGCCCAGCTTATTGATGTTCAGGTGCGCGTTACGCGATTGCAGCGGGTCGAAGGTCCAGGTGATCATCGGAACCCCGGCTTTCTGTGCGAAATCGTGCTGCGCCAGTTTCAATTTGACGCCAATGCCGGAATTTTGCAGTTCCGGCTCGACAGCCAGCATTTGCGAATAAAAGTACGGCTTCAGCTTTTCGCCGAAAGCCGGAAGCATGTGACCAAAGCCGAGCAATTGGTTGTTTGGGTCAAACGCGCCAAAAGTGATGCCGCCACTGTGGCGTGTGATGACAAAGGTTCTGAGCGGCGTGATGTCCAGATCAGAAAACTGCCAGACTTTGCGTTGCAGGTTCAGGCAGCTGGTGAAGTCTTCGACTGTGGAGCAGTCGCGGATTGTGTATTCAGGGATTAAGGTTTCAGCCATAAATTCAGATTTCAAAACATTCGTACCAGCGTTCAGGGATTTCGTCGAACTCTTCGCCAGCTTCTTTCATAACAATGCCATCGAAATTAAACAGCTTGATGCGTTGCGGCGGGCGATAACGCACATCAACTTCCTGACGAAGTTGGGCGATGAAATGATTCGGAATGATGTCGAACTTGAAAATTACCAATTGCTGCGTACCGCTGTGTTTGGCAATCCAGGCAATTTTGCGTAAACCAACTTGTCCGCATTCGCCCCAAAATTGAGGTTTGCCAAGATCGTCCAAAGCAATCAGGTCGGGTTTGTAACGCAAGCCAATGCGGCGTTCAATCTCCAAGTGAGGGAACTGTGGCTGGAACATTCCATATCCAAGCGCTTTCATTAGCACGTGTTCGTAACTTTCGCCGTCTTTCTTGTACAGCGTGACTCGCTTGCCCGCGATGCGAAAGTGATACGTTTTCGAAAGATGGATCTCGCTGCCCAACTCGCGCCGCCTCTCCTACAGTTAAAACGAGTCGGGAATATAGCAATCGGTTTCAGCGGCGGTCAAAACAGGTATCCGAACGCCAGATTGAAATGATTGTTGGTGCGTCGTCCCGGCGCGTAATCTGTCAAGGTGCGGCGGTATTCCAGCGACATTTCGAAGTTCTGTGTCAGGAAATAAATGAAATTGGCGGATGCCGCCTGATTTTTGAACCTGGTGAAGTTGCCGATGGTGCCGAAGCGGACATCGTTATTGTTCGGATCGTCTTTGCCGGCGGTCAAATTGAAATCCAATTTTGGCGTTGCCTTGATGTTCAGTTGCGCCCAGCCTCCGGCGGAATGAATGCCGCGAATGATTGACGCCGGGTTCAACACATTACCGGTTGCGGCGTACAGACGGTCAATGCTGGTGGCAGAGCGTTCGCCCAGATTGATGCTTTGACCGTAATAGGCTTCGCCGCTGAGCGTTAGGCGGCTGCCCAAAGGGATTTGCCAATCGCCAGTCAGGGCGTAACTGTTCACCTGGCGATTAAACGAAAATGCTTTTCGCTCTCCATAACCGCCAACCCCAATTTCAAAATTGCGTTCGTCTTCCAGTGTGCGGCGGAAGGCAATGCGACCTTCGTAACCTGGATACCCTTCGTGGGTAATGCCGCCGAGGCCGCCAATGGGAGTTCCTGAGATGTCGCTGAAATTCGGCATCAATCCTCCCTGCAAAATCAGTGATGACGATTCATTCAAACGCAGGCGATGTTCGACCGTAATCTGTGGACGCCATTGCCACAGATTGCCCGTCGAAGCCATCGGCGGAATCCAGACAGCGGCCAGCGAATTGGGCGTTAGCGGCGAAATAATCGGGTCCTTTTGACCAATTTCCAGCGTTGTGCGATCCCAATCCAGCCGGGCCGAAGCCGTGCGAATCCGCAATGAACCGAGCATGTCTCCGTCGTAGCGGGAAATAGGTCCGCCCCAAAAATCGAACTCCGCTTCGGCGCTCAAACGTGCATTGCCAAGCCGCACTCCCGTCATCGCCAGGCCAATCTTTGATTGACGAAGCGTCGCACCCAGGTTGTTGCGCTTTCGCCCGGCGATCACGGAATTGGGGAAAGCGATTGTCGGCACATCGCTGTTGGCCGATTCGCTGCTGTTCAAATACGTGTTGAAGATGATTTCGCCAAACAGTCGCAGCTTCAACCGGGAACCGGTTTCGACTTTTGTCTGCGCGTGTTCTTTGATTTGGGCTGTGTTGACCTCGCCTTGCTCTTCCAGCTTTATCAATCGTTCTTCGTGCTTTTGATCCGACTGCGCAGGAGTCTCAGAAACGCCTGATGGCGAAGTCGCGATGCTTGCTGTCATTGGCTGGCTATTGGCGGTGATTGTCTGGCGCAGAGATTCAAGCTGGCGCTCGGTTTGTTCCAATCTTCGTTGTAGTGCCTCACTTTGCTCGCGCGCCTGACGTGCCTCTGTTCTCGCTGCTTCAGCAGCCTCGCTGGCACGGCGTGTCAGCTCAATCAGCTTTTCGACTTCTGTTTTGTCCGTTTTGGATTGGGCTGAATCCTTTCGTTTGCGCAAAGTTGGGTTGGCGGACACATTTGCAACTAGCGACAAAGAAATGACTCCGGCGCAAAACAGCAGGGGCAGATTGCGAATCATAGACTTCTTCATAAGCGTCCTGAAAACTCACAACAGGTTTAGGGAAAAGGGAAAGTTACTCACGCCAGCCGAAGATGCTGGCACTGGTAATCAGAATGGAGACGGGATCATCGCATCAGCCTGATTTCGGTGCAACGCGAGAGCCCCAGATGCTTGAAGAGTCTGGCCTTGCGGAACTGAAAGTGAGTTGTTAGCTTCTGCCCTATGCGTAAAGTGGTTTTTTTGCTCGTCGTTACTTTTCTTTCGGCCTTCACTGGCCAGGCCCAATCGAAATATCGAGCTTCCGAGACGCCAAACCCTTATAACGAAGCAGATAGGCTTTTCACTTTTGGCGAAAACACAGAGCGCGATAAGCAATCGCTGGTTGTTGTCGAACGCGTGTTAGCAACAGGAACAACTGATTATCAATGGTTGTGGCGCGCAGCCAGAGTGTATTACTACGTTGGTGACGAAGCAGGCACGAACGAAAAACTGGCTTATTTCCAAAAGGGAATTGCTGTCGCTGAACGCGCCGTTGCCGCGCAACCGAATGCCGTGGAAGGGCACTTCTGGCTCGCGGCAAACTATGGCGGCTTCAGTGAGCAGAAAGGCGCACTGAAAGCCTTGCAGATGGTGAAAAAAATTCGAGCTGAGATGGAAACCGTGTTGCGGTTGAACGACCGGTATCAGGACGGAGGAGCCTACTTGGCGCTGGGAGAAATAGATAAGGAACTACCGCGCATTGTCGGCGGCAATATGGGCCGGGCAATCACGCGGTTGGAACAGGGATTGAAGGTTGCGCCGCAAAATCTGGAAATGAAGCTGGCGATGGCTGAAGCGTATCTGGAAGATGGCCGCAAAGAAGATGCGCGCCGCCAACTGCAAGAAATCATCAGCCGTACCGTCAATGCTTCGCGCGCGAAATCCGAACGCGACGTTCAAGAAAAAGCCCGGAAAATGCTGGCTAAACTGTAAGCGTCGAATCTGATATGAGCTCTGCCAGACAATTCAAACCATTTGCCAGCTTCCGCGCGCAAATGATCGCGTTCATTGCGGCGATTTTGATCGTCACAATGGTCGTGATTTCATTGATTAACCAGCCGCTGGAACGACGCACGACCGAACAGGTTGACGAATACATTCGGACGATTCCGCAGGCGACCGACCTGGCATTCCGCACGCTCAACGTTGGTTCTTTCCTGTTCAATGAAGTCAATAAGCCCGCCGGATTGCAGATTAACTCTGAAAGCATCATTCGCCACATCATCATCACCGACAACGGCGGAAAGATTATTGACAGCACGGATAGCCGGGACTTGGGCGGGCAAATTAAACCCTTTATCGGCGACACCCCAAAGGTTCAACCGGGCGATCTTTGGCGAGACATTCGTCCAGAAGCGAACAGCCTCAGCCAGACGTTACTGCTTTCCATAGAAACGGATGCTGGCGTTCGCAAAATCTATGTCATCATTTCCATGGACCGGTTGAACCGCGTCAAAAAAACTGTCGAACGCGACCGGCTGATTGCCTTTGCTGGGTTTGGAGTGGTGTTAATTGTGTTAATCGCCGTTTTCAGCCGCCGCTTTACCCAGCCCATTACTGATTTGGGGCTGGCGGCGCAGCGTGTTACGGCGGGAAATTTGGATGTCGCCGTGCCAATTAAAGGCCCCGAAGAAGTCAGCGCGCTATCGCGTACCTTCAACGAAATGCTGACTGTGTTGCGCCGCAGCCAAGCGCTGGAAGAGGAACTTCAGCGATCTGAGCGGTCGGCGGTAATTGGACGTCTGGCTTCCGGTATTGCACACGAAATCCGCAACCCATTGAATTTCATCAACCTTTCGATTGATCATTTGCGCGAAGCTTTTGCTCCGGCAAACGAAGCTCAAAAAGTTCAGTACAAACACATTCTGACCACGATCAAAGACGAATTGGCGCGGCTCAATCAATTGGTGACGGATTTTTTAAGCTATGGACGCCCGGCCAAACTCAAACTTCGCGAACTTGACGCGCGCTCGCTGGTGCAGGATGTTCGCGATCTTGTCATTACCAAAGCAGATGAACAGGGTGTCAAAATTCACATTGAATCGAATGGCTCTGGCGACACCAAATTATTTGCCGACGCCGAACAATTGAAAACCTGTTTTTCAAATCTGATGATCAATGCCGTTCAGGCAATGCCAGGTGGCGGTGAGCTGGACATTAACCTGCTGCCTGATGATGACAAGATCGAAATCGAATTCACTGACACGGGTATCGGCATTTTGCCAGAAGCACTGGAACAGATTTTCGAGCCTTACTATTCGACAAAAGAAACTGGAATTGGCCTGGGGCTGCCGCTGACCAAGAAAATTATCGAAGAGCACGGCGGTCAAATCGAAGTTGAAAGCGAAGTTGGCATCGGCACGTCATTTATTGTTACCTTGCCGCGAAACCACAAATGATGAAATCGGAATGATGAGTGATGAATCGGGGGACTTACTTCAGCATTCATCCTTCCGCATTGGAGAAACTGATGGCTGCAAGAAAAATTCTGATTGTTGATGACGAAAAGAATCAACGTGACATTCTGCAAATGATTCTGACCGGCGAAGTTGATGAAACCGGCGCGCCTCGTTACGAAGTTAAAACCACTGGTTCGGGGCAGGAAGCCCTAAGATCGTTTAAGCACGAAAACTTCGATTTGGTGATGACCGATTTGAAAATGGCCGGAATGGACGGGCTGCAATTGCTGGGCGAACTGGCGCAACTGGACAGTTCGACGCCCGTGATTTTGATGACGGCGCACGGTTCGATTGAAACGGTTAAGGAGGCTTTGCGCGGCGGCGCATTCGATTATCTGGAAAAACCGCTCGACCGCTCCAAGCTGCTGCAGGTGGTCGCCAAAGCCGTTTCCCAGATGAAAGCCGTTGACGAAGAAATCATTGGCGTTTCGGACTCGATGGAGCGCGTCAAAAAGATGATTGTCAAAGTTGCGCCATCGTCTTCGACCGTGCTGATTCGTGGCGAATCGGGAACGGGAAAAGAGCGAATTGCCCGCGCCATTCACAAAGCCAGCCCTCGCATCAATGAACGTTTTCAGGCAGTTAACTGCGCTGCGATCAATGAAAACCTGCTGGAATCAGAACTGTTCGGACACGAGAGGGGATCGTTCACTGGCGCTCATGCAGAAAAGAAAGGTCTGTTTGAAATCGCCGACAAAGGAACATTGTTTTTGGACGAAATCGGCGAAGTCAGCGGCGCAATGCAGGCCAAGTTGCTGCGCGCGCTACAGGAAAAAGAAATCACGCGCGTTGGCGGAACCCGCCCGATCAAAGTTGATGTGCGGGTGCTGGCCGCCACCAACCGCGACCTGGAAGCGATGGTCAAAGACGGGCGTTTCCGCGAAGATTTGTACTATCGGCTGAACGTCATCCCGATCAACATTCCAGCGCTGCGCCAGCGCCGCGACGACATTGAAGTCCTGACCAACTTCTTTTTGCAAAAACATAGCGCCAACGCTGTTCGCCCGATCCGGCTTTCCTCTGAAGCCAGGGGGATGATTATGAATTACTCCTGGCCGGGCAATGTGCGCCAACTGGAATCAGCCATTGAACGCGCATTGCTGCTGGCTGAAGGCGACGAAATTACAGGCGAGGATTTGCCAATTGAAATTCGCCAAACTGCTCAGGTTGAAGGCACAGGCGGTTTCAAGCTGCCGCCCGAAGGGATTTCGTTTGAAGATCTGGAACGTTCGCTGATTATGCAGGCAATGGAACAAACCGGCTGGAACATCACGCGCTCTGCCAAGTTGCTGGGTTTGTCATTTCGAACCATGCAGTATCGGTTGGATAAATTCGGCATCAAGCGCCCAAACAAAGGAAGAGGCGAAGCCGACGAAGTTGAAGACGGAGAAGAGGATGTGCCTGAGCAGAATTGATAACGATGCTCAGTGTTGCTGACATGACTTTGCGTAATCCCTAATGACGAAAGGGTGAATCGTGTATTTATTAACCTCCCCGCGCCACAGGATCTTTTTTGCTGCCAGTTTACTACTGCTCTGTTCTTACGCGACCCAGGCGCAGTCGCCTCCAGTTATTCAGTTTTTCATCCCAGGCGGCAAGTTTCCGTCGCGACAATTGCGCTTTATGCTGAGATTGCCGAATGGAAGGGTTGATCTGCTTTCAACTGATTCCAAGGGGAAATTTTCATTGGTCGGGGATTTAGTTTCCGGTGATTACAGTCTGGAAGTCGAGAGCGACAAGAGCACTTTTGAAAAAACCATTGTTCGTTTTCGCATGCCGCGCGGCGCGATCATTTACTTGCCAGTCTTCCTGACTCCGACGGCAAGTGAAGCTTTGCCGAAAGCCTCCGTTGACATCACCGAATACGATGCGAAAACGCCATTGGAAGCGCGCGCCGCGTATGAGCAAGCCATGAAACGCGTCAGCGAAAGCAAGAATGATGAGGCGATTAGTGAATTTGGGCGCGCGTTAATGCTCCATCCACAATACCTGCGCGCGCTGAACGACCTGGGGATGCTATACCTTAAGCTGAACCGTCTGGATGATGCCGCAGCCGCTTTCACACAAGCAGTTAGCCTGAACGCACGGTTTCACCTACCCCTTTTGAACCTTGCTTTGATTCGTTATCGGCAAGGAAATTTCGGCGAAACCATCATACTTTTCAGCCGGCTATTGGATGATCAGCCTGCTCTTTCTGCCGAACGTGTCAAATATGCGGAAGCGCTGATAGCCGCTGGGCAACTAGACGAAGCCGAGCAGCAACTGCGCGAAGCTCTTAGGGACACGAAATTGGATCGTGCCGACCGCACCAACGCTTTAATGAGACTCGGGCTAAAATTGGGTCGAGACGAACGCTATTCTGCGGCTGTGGCGGAATTGGAAAAGGCTGTTGCGCTCAGCCCGGATTTGGCAGCAGCCAGGCTTTATTTAGGAGCGGTCCTGGGGCAATGGAATAAGGTTTCTGATGCTGAGCGTGAACTGCTGAAAGCTTACCAGTTGGGAGGCAAGACGGTCGCGACGGCGCAGCTTTTGCTTGGCCAAATTTATTACAGCCAGCAAAAATACGAGCCCTCGCTGAAAGCCTTCGAGCAATTCGTGGCTGACGAACCCACCGGACCGAATACTGCAAAGGCACAAAAGATTGTGGAAGAACTGAAGGCAATGTTGAAGAAATAAGCGAAGCTAGAACGGCTTTCAAAGAAGGCTGAAGACAATGACATTCAGTCTGGCAAGCTCTTGAAACATCGAAAGCGTAGATACTGACTGGTTCAGCATCTACGCTTTCATTTTAAGATTGCTCGACATCTGCGCTTATTTTAAGGCTTGCTCAATCGCCTGCGTTACCTTTTCGCTTTCCGGCTTATCTGCGGAATCAAAGCGCGCAATCGGGTTGCCATTCTTATCAATCAGGAACTTGTTGAAGTTCCATTTGAGCTCACCGGCAAAATTCGGGTTGGTTTCCTTTTCAGTCAGGAACTTGTAGAGCGGATGGATGTCCGCACCCTTTGCCGAAAGTTTTGAAAACATCGGGAATGTCACGCCGTAATTGGTCGAACAGAACGTCACGATTTCAGCTTCCGTGCCCGGTTCTTGTCCGCCAAAGTTGTTAGCCGGGAAACCCAGCACAGTAAAGCCTTTCGCCTGATACTGTTTGTAAATCTTTTCCAGGCCTTCGTACTGCGGCGTGTAGCCACACTTGCTGGCGACGTTGACGATCAACAGGACTTTACCTTTGTATTCGCCAAGTGTTGTCGCTTTGCCGTCAATGGTTTTCACGGGAATGTCGTATATGGATTTCATAGTTTTTTTGGTTTGCGCGTTGCCCGCCGCCGGTTCAGCCATCAGCCAAAGCGCGCTCGCGCCCACTGCGGCAAAACCGATGCACAGACTCAGAATGAGAAAGGTTTTCTTCATGCAAATTACTCCTGCTTATGGGGAAAGTGATTAGACGCAAAGTCATCATAAAGCACCAGCGAAGTTCCGTGAAATGGAGTTTGATGAACCGGAAATTGATGAATCGGAAACAACGCCAAGTTAAGAAAAATGGGCTTGGTCAAACCACTGGCTTTGTCGCTCCGGACGATGCAATATCGGCTGAATCAATTCGGCATCAAACGATCGAGTCGCAGAAAACGAAATTTGAGGAATCGAAAATGGCTGAAAACTTCATCGAAAAGCGCAAAGCCAACTGGAAACGTCTGGAGGAGTTGATAGGTCAAGTCCGCAGTGTGCGTGGACTGAGAAGCCTGGGGCGTGATGAAGTGCGGGAGCTTGGGCGCAGTTATCGCCGTGCAGCGTCAGACCTTGCAATTGCTCGCGTCGAATCGCGAGACCAGCGGCTGGTCAGCTATTTGAACAATCTGGTGATTCGCGCTCACGGAATGATTTACCGTTCGGAATCAAAAGGCGTGCGTTCGATCTTTGATTTTTATTGGCATGAATTTCCGGCCATTTTTCGCCGCACGTTTAAGTTCACACTGGCGACATTTTTGATTTTTGTGGCCATTGGAGCGTCTTCGTTTATTGCCACGTGGCGAAATGATGATTTTGCCGACTTCGCTTACTTGTCGCCGCAGATGGTGCAAGCCGTCAAAGGTCATCAACGCTGGTGGGAACGGCTCAACGATGAAGCGCCAGTTGGCGCAGCAGGCATTACTGCCAATAACATTGGCGTCAGCCTGAAGGTCTTCGCTTTCAGCATCGTGCCGGTTGTTGGCACAGTTAGTGTGCTGATGCCTTCGGCATTGCAAATCGGCTCGTTGCAAGCTCTGTTGGTGAAATACGGAATGATGGGAACGTTTTGGAATTTCGGCTTTGGACACGCCGTTTTGGAGTTTGCCGCGATCTTCATTGCCAGCGGGGCGGGATTGATGATTGGGCTGGCGCTAATTGCGCCGGGCGAGAGAACCCGCCGCGAAGCTTTGATCGAACGAAGTTTGACCGCCATTCGTTTGCTGGTTGGCTGTATTCCGCTGCTGGTCATTGCCGGGTTGATTGAAGGGTTCATTTCGCCTTTGCCATTGCAATCGCGGTACAAGATTGCGGTTTCAGTGGCTTCGGCAGTAATGCTGGCGGCTTATTTGCTGAAACCGGCTCGCCGGGACTTGAACAGCCAGTAATTTCGTGTGCTATCATCCGCGCCTCAGCGAGGGATGCAATTACGAAACAAAAACAGGAATATTTGAGGGAGTGAATGAAAAATGAATGACAGGCAAAAAACTTTTCTGACGATTTTGACGAAAAACGATATTTTTTCTTTTCTGGGACTGGTTCGGGCGGAAATGGTGGACGCTGACGGAATGACCAAACCAATGACCGCGATTGTCAAACACGATCCGCGCGAGGGCCAGCCGATTTTGAAACAGTTTGAAACTCGCGTAGAAGCGCGTCGCAGTTACGAAGATGCCATCAGCACCAGCTTGGAACGCGGTTGGAGCGTTGTATATAGTGGCTTGCCGTTGGAAGGGTAGTTGCGCATCGCGCTTATTTCAAAAACAACAAAGGGCGGGATTTCCCGCCCTTTCAATTGCCAATCTCTTGTCGGCAAACTCTCCACTTAAATTTTTCAGACACGCTGAACTTTCAACCGATGATCCAATGCGTCGCTGACAATTCTCGCCGCCGTTTCGCTGATATGTTCGCGCCAGACTTTGCGGTCATCTTCCTGAGCGCCGCTGATGAGCAATAACCGTTTCAAAATTTCCGTCGTCACAGCAACCCGGAACGTTCCCTGGCCGGCTTGCTGACGCAAATGCTCGTTGTCGCGTATGGCTCGGTCGCGTTCGTCTTCCTGCTCAAAACGCGGAATTTCCTGGTCCAACAACTCGAATGCGACCACTGCCAGCTTTTGATTTCGCCCATCGGCAAAGCTGATCAACCGCTCTCGGATTTCAGCGGAAAGCGGCACTTCAATCAACGGTGAAGCCATGGTGATGGCCTGAGCATTTCTGTGGCGCAAGACACGGGCGGCAACAAACAGCACCAACACCCAGTAACCGACGAACATGCTGCCGACAACCGCCAGATCCTTGATTGTCCAGTGATCACTGCCGCTTAAATAAAAATAGGCTACGGGAATTAGCGTCGGCACTGCGACCAGCAGAAACCGATACATATTCCAACGAGATTTGCCCGGAGCCTTGCTCTCGTTTGATCGGTTTTCAGAGGAATTGTCGTACTCGCTCATCTAAAACTTTCTCCGTAACTGGTTTCGCAATTGCCAATCGGATGGCATTATAGCCCAATCCTTGCAGCCGCAAAGCCCCTGAGACACCATCTTTCAAATTCAAGTGGCAGAATCGGAAAAGGAGACCTGCGAAAATGGCGCAACAAAAAAACAAACTCTTGGTTGGAATCAATTACCCCTGGATTGATTACGGATGGGATTTTGGCGACCCGCCCCAAGCCTGGGTAGCCTGGCAAAATCTACCAGCGTGGCGTGAAGAAAAACGCCGCCGCATTGTCGAAGACTTCACGCGGTTTGCTGATCAAGGATTGTTTGCGGTTCGCTGGTTTGTTCTTCCCGATGGCACGAATTACGGTACGGGCGTCGAATCACCTGAAAATTCCAGCGGGCAGTGGCAGTTTGATTGTTTGCCGTCGGATCATCCTTGCCACGGGCGAATTTGTGATGATTTTGAGTTTGTGCTCGAAACCTGTGTCCGGCTTGGGCTGCAATTTGTGCCTTCGTTGATTGATTTTCATTGGTGTCATCACGGTTCGGTCGCCGACCACAAAGCTGGCATTGTCAAAGGTGGCCGAGCGCAAATCATCAATGATACGGTGAAACGCGAAGCTTTTTTCAATAACGTTTTGGAGCCATTGCTGGAAGTTTCGCTTCGCCACTCACAAGCGATTTACGCCTGGGAGTTGATGAATGAACCTGAATGGATAACGACTGAAAAGCCTCTGGATGAACACGGCCCACAGGAAAACAAAACCGTTCCTTTGGATAGCATGAAGGAATTTCTGCGCCAGGGAATCGGTCGTATTAACGCCAAGCGATTGCCTAATGGTCAGCAGGCCTTTCGCTCAACCGTAGGCTTCGCGCATCACGATACTCTGTTTGATTGGAACTCAGCCGGTTTGGGTGTCACGCTTCATCAGTTTCACTTTTATGCGCAAAAAGACGGCACGCTGCCGCCGAATGTTTTTTCGGATGAATACTCATGCTTCGTTGGCGAATTTGCGACGGCTGTGCAGAAAGACTGGACGGATTTGAAGAATCGAAAGCTGGATCAATCCGTGATGAATCGTCTGAACCTGCTGGAAGAAAAGGGCTATCCGGCAGCATTTCTATGGTCGGCTCAGGCAATGGATGTGGCGACCCGATGGACGCCGAGCGAAATTCAGGACACGTTGGCCTTTTTGCGAGTTCCTGATGCACTTCCTGGAAACGATGTGGCGTAAAAAGCAGGTTTATTGTCTGGTTGATTCGGGAGTGAAGAGTCGCGCTTGATCGCTCAACTGTTTGGCTTTGGCAATTTCGGAGATGGCGCGGATGGTTTGTCCATCGCTTTCCAGCAGGAATTGCCCCGCGAGTTCCGGGCCGTAAGCAGCCGTAATCATTTCAGCGCGTATGCGCAGGCGAATGTAATCTAGGTGTTTGGCCACTTCACCTTCCTTGATTTGAAGCTGGGGACGCTGCCGCAAAAAATCTTTGAATGCTGTAAGGGCGGCATCCGTCACCTGAAACTCATTGCTGCGCAGCCGACTGGCTTGTTCGGTTTTCTTGACCTTGTATTCCGGGAAATTTGGAATCACACCTGCTACCAGCAAGCGCGCAAACTCAAAACAGGCATCGCGCAACGGAAGGCTCTCGTTTGAAACTTTGACTTCCGTATTGGGTTTGATGCCGCCTCCTCCAAAAACTTCCTGTCCTGTTGATGTGTAGTATTTGTCTCCGTTGCTGACAGGGGAAATAGGGATGTTAGGTTTTGGCGATTTGCCTTTGGCTTTTTCGTTGAGCGCCGCTTCACGCCGGGCATAAAAGTAATCATAAATGCCTAGTTCGTTATAGGGCCGCTGAATCAATCTGCCGCTGGGTGTGTAATAACGAGCAGTTGTCAGGGTCAGTCCCGTTCCGCCGCGCAAACGGTAAACAGTTTGCACCAAGCCCTTGCCAAAACTTTCTTCGCCGACCAACCATGCGCGACCGCGATCCTGCATTGCTCCGGCGACAATTTCCGAAGCCGAAGCCGAATCGCCATTGATCAGCACCACCAGCGGCATGGTTTCCGGTTCGGAATTTTCCGAACGATACACTTGTGGTTGATACCGGCCTTCGCGGAGCCGTAGGTGGTGAGTCCCGGGGAAGGCCG
>CAZXHW010000008.1:2306-27363 GCA_964639915.1 uncultured Heliomicrobium sp. | reverse complement strand
GCCAGAAGATGACATCGAAAAATCCGTGGTGGAAATTCTGACCTTCGTCGGTTTGCAAAACGAGCTGGAAAAACAAGCTGAAGAGTTGTCCGGCGGGATGAAGCGGCGTCTGGAATTGGCGCGAGCAATGGTGGGCTGGCCAAAAATCATGCTGTACGACGAACCAACAGCCGGGCTGGACCCGATTAATGCCCATCAGGTGATGGATCTGGTAATTCGCGCGCGTGATCTGCACGGCATTTCTTCGCTGTACGTCACCAAAATGCTGCACGAAATTTCCTACCTTGCCACCAACCGCGCTCAGCGCGACGAACAAGGCGGCAGTTCAATTGTTTCCTCAGAGCAATTGCCCGAAGCCCACGTTATGCTGCTGGAGGAAGGCCGAATCGCATTCTTCGGCTCGCCGCTGGAGTTTGAACAAAGTGCTTTGCCCGCAGTTCAGCACATGCTTCATCCCGTCACCAATGCCCTTCATGACGACATAGAATTTGATGATCCCTGGGAACAGAATCGCCGCAGCCGTGAAAAACAGTCATAAACCTGCCTGACTTTACGCCTTTGGGTTTGTAAATCGCGTGGCCTCCCAGAAGGCCTGGCTCAGCCACAGTTCGCGGAATTTTCCCAACTCATCGGGGAATCAGCGGTGAAATTCACCCAAATACGAAAGCTAGAAAGCTTGTTTTCAGCAAGATAGCTGCTGGCATAGCTGTTGCTCCTTGAGTTCCCGGTGAAAGAATCAAATGGGAAGGCAAGCGAAGCTATAAAAAACTGGAGGTAATGACATGAAACCCCAACAAGCATTGGAACCCAAAACAACAGAGAAACCGATTTTTGTCGAAGCTGAAAAGCTGATTAACCGCATGGAAGAGATGACCCGGAACGTGGCTCATCGCGCGTACGAATTCTTTGAAGCGCGAGGCCGCCAATGGGGTATGGAACTCGAAGACTGGTTTCGCGCTGAAGCGGAATTCATGCGCTATGTCCCAGCGACGCTGAAAGAGGACGAAACACAGTTCACAGTTCAAGCCGAAGTGCCGGGCTTCAAAGCCAGTGAAATCAAAATCAGCGTCGAACCCAGACGATTGATTTTGGAAGGTAATTTGGAGCAAAGCTCAGAAGAAACATCCGAGAAGGTTGTTTTCAGCGAACGGCGAACCACTCAGTTTTGCCGCTCCTTTAATCTGCCCGCAGAAGTCGAACCGGACAAAGCGGTTGCCAATCTAAAGGACGGCTTACTGGAAATTACATTACCAAAATTGCCAGTTCGACAGCCGGTTGGGATTGAAATCAAAACCGCTGGCTGACGCAAAATAACCTGCTTGGTCTGTGAAATGCTTTTGGACATCCTCTGAAGCTTTCGGGCAGTCCGGGCAGGTTATCTGTTTATATTTCAACGAGGTGAAGAGCCATGACATACAAATCAGACGATGAACTGCAGAATGAAGTAATGTTCCAGCTTGGCTGGGATTCGCGCGTAAAACAAACTGAAATCGGCGTAACGGTTCATAAAGGAATAGTGACATTAACTGGCAAGGTGGAAAGTTATGCGAAAAAGCTGGCTGCGCAACAGGCGGCTCACCGCGTAAAAGGCGTGCTGGATGTGGCAAACGACATCGAAGTTCACATCCCTGGAAGTTTGAGCCGCACGGATGAGGAAATCGCCAAAGCCGTTCGGCACGCGTTGGAATGGAATGTATTGGTTCTGGCGGACAACATTCATTCAACGGTATCCAATGGCTGGGTTACGCTGGAAGGGAACGCAGAGTATTACCGTGAACGAGTGGATGCTGAGCGCATTATTTCCCAGTTGCCTGGCGTGCGCGGAGTGACCAACGAAATTCAGGTCTCTTTGCCGGTTGAACCCGAACGCATCAAGTTTTTGATTGAAGATGTTCTGGAGCGGCGCGCAGATCGCGAAGCCGACCGCATTCGCGTTAAGGTCGCTGACAATCAGGTAACGCTGACCGGCGCAGTAAATTCATGGGAGGAAAAGAAAGCCATTCTTGGCGCAGTCAGCCATACGCCGGGCGTGGCAACCGTTCACGATCATTTGTTTATTGATCCGTATCATCTGCGGTTTGAAAAGGCAGCAGTTTGATTGCATAGCTCTCACTCGTCAGTCCACAACTTCAACGCAGCGGTCCCCCAGATGGCCGCTGCGATTTTTTTGTTTTAGACGCACAGTTTTTATTCTGAGCCGCACCCACCGCCTCCTGGCGTTTCAATCACAATGCGGTCGCCTTTGCGGGCGGAAATGGAAAATTTGGCTGGCAGCTTTTTCTTTTTGCTTTTTCCCTTCTGCGCGGCGGTAATCAAATATGTCAGGCCGCGTTTGCCATCTTCACCGCCGTGTAAGCCATACGGTGCAAGTTTCCGGCGATCTGATAACAGGGAAACTTTGGCATCCGACAGCAGTTCGATTTCGCGGATTGCTCCGTCGCCTCCGCGCTTGTGCCCACGACCGCCGGAGTTCCGGCGAATGGCGTATCGGCGAACGCGAAGCGGATACGCATATTCCAGCGCTTCGATTGGCGTGTTCAGCGAATTGGTCATGTGGGTGTGAACGGCGGAAATTCCGTCTGCCGTCGGCCGAGCGCCCATTCCGCCGCAAACTGTTTCGTAATACGCAAATTCTTTTCCGGTGCGCGTATCCCAGCCGCCAATGGTCAGATTGTTCATCGTCCCTTGCGAAGCCGCCGGAATCAGATGCGGCGCGGCTTGTGATAATGCTTTCAGCAAAACATCCACAATGCGCTGAGACGTTTCCACGTTTCCTCCGGCCACGGGTGCGGGAGGTAACGCGTTGACAATGGTTCCGGCTGGCGCGATGACTTCAATCGGTTCGATGATTCCGGCGCTGGCGGGAACGTCACCGGTAATCAAGCATCGGAATACGTAATAGACCGCCGAAACCGCAATCGCTTCGACGGCGTTGATTGGGCCGCGAACCTGTTTGGAGCTGCCCGTGAAATCTACCTTAGCCTGTTCGCCGCGAATTTCAATTTTTACGGCAATACGAACCGGCTTATCCGTTTCGCCGTCGTCGTCCAAAAAATCTTCGGCTTCGTAAACGCCATCTGGCAACGCTTCCAGCGTCCGGCGAACCCTTCGCGCAGCGTAATCCACCAGATTGCCAGCGTATTCGCCAGCTTCGGCAAACCCATAGCGTGCAACCATTTCCAGCAAGCGTTCGCTGCCGACTTTCAGTGCGCCAAGCTGCGCGGCGAAATCGCCTTCGCGCTCTTCGCGTCCGCGCACGTTGGCCAGCAACAAGCTGAAAACTTCTCGATCCAATTCGCCTCCGCGAACAATACGAATCGGCGGAATGCGAATACCTTCCTGGTAAATTTCCGTTGCCGTTCCCATCGAACCTGGCGTTGCTCCACCGATATCCGCATGGTGCGCGCGATTGGCAACAAAGAAAAGCAAACTGCCCGCAGAGCTAAAAACCGGAGCGACCATTGTCACGTCCGGCAAATGCGTTCCTCCGGCGTAAGGGTCATTCAGGACGACAACGTCGCCGGGCTGCATCTGGCAAGTTTCCAGTGCGGCTTTGACCGACATCGGCATCGAGCCCAGATGCACTGGCATGTGGTCGCCTTGCGCGATGATGCGGCCTCTGCGGTCAAACACGGCGCAGGAATAATCCCGCCGCTCTTTGATGTTTGGCGAAAACGCTGTTCGGCGCAGGCTAACGCCCATCTCTTCCGCGACAGAGGTGTAAAGCGAACGGTAGATTTCGAGTTTGATGGAATCCATTGGAGTAGTCGGGAGTCGGGAGCCGGGAGCCGGGAGTTTGTAGAACGCGCTCGCTCGGCAAACTACCGAATTCCGACTACCGATTACTTTTCAAAGCATTTTGCGCAGCCGCCTTGACGCTTGGGTCTTTGTCATTGGCGGCGGCTTCTTCCAAAGTGGTCCGAGCTTCTTCGGTTCCGAACTTGCCCAACCAGTAAGCAGCCTTGCGGCGAAAATCCGGAGAATTGTGTTGTTTCAGAATGCCTGCCAGTTCGTGATACCCGTTGCGCGTGTTTCGCAATTCGAGCCCCGTTTCTTCGGCGATGCGGCGAAATTCGGGTAGCTGGTGATCCTGGAACATGAAAAGAAAGCCGATGGCTTTGCGCGAAAAACGCACATCCCGCATTTGGTTCACCGTCAGAATTCCAAAACAGCGAACGCGCAAATCGGTCTCTTCAGTAATCTTTTTATCGCCGGGGTTGGTCAACAAATTCAACACGGCATTGTTTGAGCGATACACTTGAAACGAAGCGAGCGTTCTCACCAGTGCCATTCGCACTTGCCAGTCTGCGCCTTCGATCAGCTCAATTAATGGATCAATCGCTTCCTGATCACCGAGTTGTCCAAGTGCTTCGATGGTAGCGACTTGGACGCGGATCTCGTCGTCTTTGGTCGCGGCCAGCAATGGCATAGTCGCTCTGGAATCACAGGATTTGGCCAACGTTTCAGCGGCCTTGATTCGTTTTTGCAGGTCTTTGTCTTTTAACGCAGCAAGCGCGGCGGTTGCAGTTTCGCTTGTTTGCAGCGAAGTGCATTGGCTGTAGAACGGTAAAGCACGAATTGCAGCAGAGCCACTTTCCGGTTTTTGTGCGTAACCGCCAACGGCAATGACCACCACCCACAAGCAAACAAATGCGATCCCCCGAAGTTTGTCGTTCATCTTTTTGCCCTTTTGATTTTCAAGCCGCCGTATCGGGGTTTTGCGGCGTCAACAGCTTCAATGCTCGAACGGCATGGCCGACAGCGATGATGATGTCGCTAACAAACTTTTCACCGAGCTTTGTTTTCATCATTGCCCAGTCAAGGCCGTGAAGCTTGACCAGGCTATCGTAAAACGCGGCTTCGCCTTCGCTGATGCGGCGCTGCTGGTCGGCGTTGAAGCTCGTCAGTTTATGCAGTTTGGCGTAATTGATTGACTCAAAGGCGTGGCCGTAATGTTTGACCAACGCCCGCAAACGAAAAGCTTCGACCTGTTCGGCTGGGGCACCCTGACCGGCAGAAGCGTATTCTGCGTTAATCGCTTCGGCGTCGCCCTTCAGCCTATACGTCACCAAATCCATCATTCGATTGACGCGATCTGCCAACCCGTTGTTTGTATACCCGTGATTGACCAACGACAGAAATCCATAAGTCGAATGTAGCCCGAAACAACTGTACTTTTTGATTGCGTCGCGGAAGTTTTGGGGAGCCGCATGTTCGGCCTTCAGCTCCCGTTCACCAAGCGCGCAAGTCGTTTCGTATTCAGCCAGGCTGTGGTCAGCGACGGTCGGCAAGCTAATTGGTTCGCCGTAAGCATTTGTCCAACTTGATGCTTCCGGCTTCATCAAAATCGAAAAGGCGATCAATCCCCACGGCAAATGCTCGTGAACCAGTTCGCCTCGTCCGCCGGAAGGTTGTCCAGCAGGTTCCTTATAAACCGGGTCATAACGAAACTCTGTGGCGTCGAACTTGAACAAATCCTGCGGGTCGCAGCGGAATAGGGCTTTACCACTTTCAGCTACGTCGGCCAGCGTGTAACGGCTGCCGCCAACGGTGATCGGCTGGCCATTGCTGACTCCAGCTTCAAGGAAGGTTTTCAGAAAGCTATTTTCGTGAACCTCAGCGTCGCGTTTGAAATACACATAACGCTTGCCGTTCACTTCTTTATCCGCCGCATAACGCGAGCACAAATGTTCGACCGCGCTTGAACCATCGGCGAGTTTGAAGTTTTTGCCGAAACCGCGAACGGCGTGAATCAACACTGAAGCATTGCCGATTTCGCGCGCGCGAACTTCCAGCATTTCACTGGCCGCTGCCAACGCAGATTCGTAAGAAGCGCTGCTGCCAAACCAGCCAAGTTTGTATCCGGCGGCTCCGATTCCGATGGCGGCCATAGCGCCGGTGCCCATAAAAATGAAGCTGCGACGTGCAAGCTGTTGTTTCGCGGCATTCGATTTCGCGCCGGATTTTGGGTTTTCTTTTCGTTGGTTGCTCATAAATTTGATCAGGGGTTTTTCTTTGGTGGAGGTCCAGAGAGGCAACGGCAGCGACGGTAAGACAGTGTCTGCGAAGCTGTCAAGTTTGGCGCGGGAAGCGCGAATTGACCGCTCTGGGGGCTTGGTGTATTTTGGCTGCGCTTTGCACCCGTAGCTCAGCTGGATAGAGCGTCAGCCTCCGGAGCTGAAGGTCTCGCGTTCGAATCGCGACGGGTGTATCACTTATTTTGGTTTCAGGGGTTTACAGTAGAAAGGTAAGCCCCTTGTGACATCCAACCTCGGAAAATCAAATATAGAGTGCAGCCTCTTCCCAGCCACCCCGCCAAATCAGGAGTTTTGCTATGCATCTAACATCCTTAGTTTACGCTTTGTTACTTCAATCAGAATCATCGGTTTCTCCTGCAGCGCTTGGTAGGCTTGTAGGGGCAATTGTTGGAGTAGTAGTTGTTTTGCTAATCGTATGGTTGTTGCGGCGTGAGAATTAATTTGGCTACCATTTATTAGCTTCTCTTTTTGCATGTCAGAGATGGTTATCTAGTCGGGTCTGGCTGAGTTCGCAAGCTCAGGCGGCAATTTTTCGATGATGGTAATGCGATCGTGGTTTCCGGTTGCCGTTAGATCGCGCCAGTGCCGCAGGCAAACTATTAGCAGCGCCACGACGGGGACGCTCAGGAAAATGCCAACCACGCCACCTAATTCAGCGCCGCAAATCACCGCCAGAATCACTGCGACAGGATGAATTTCTACACTGGCGCTGACCAGTCTGGGATAAATCAGGTAATCGTGGATGATTCTGAAAATGATCAAAAAGCTGGCGACGATCACGACGCTTTGCACAGAATGAAAATTGACTACCACTACAGCCACGATGCCTAGCGTCAGCGGCCCAACCACTGGAAGAAACTCAAGTATGGCGGCGGCGATGGCAAAAATCAGCGCATACGACACGCCAAGCAGCCATAATCCCAAGCCTTCAATCGTTCCAACGACAACACAGGCAATCACTTGTGTGCGGATATATCCCGCCAGGGTTTTGCTGACATCGCTCAGGAACATTGTTGATCTGTAGCGCATGTCGGCTTCTGGCAAAGACAGCAGAAAACGATTGTTGATTGCTTTGGCGTCTTTCAAAAAGAAAAAGCCTATTACCGGAATCAAGATCAGCCAGGGCAGAAACAGCGCCAATTGGATCGTTCGTCCGGCAACAGACTTCAGCCATTCAATTACGATTTGTTTGGTGGCGATCACCCAATCCACCAGGGATTGCCGCCAGGTTTGCGGCAGGCGATACCGGCTGGGAATTTTTTCAGCCGACTTTACGTATTGATCCAGTTGTTGTGCATAGGTAGGAAAGTTATCCGAAAACGCGCTGATTTGTTCAGATAGGCGTGGCACGACGTAATCAGTGACCAATACAATTCCAACAATAAAAAGTGCATAAACAATCGCAATTGCCAAAGCGCGGGGGATTTTCCAGGCGCGGTGAAAGGGGCGCTCGACAAAATCCACTACTGGCGCAATCAGGTAGCAAAAAATGACTGTGAATGCGAGCAACAACATCACCAATCGCAATGCGTAAAGCAGCCAGGCGACAATGATGGATACGGCGACAACCAGCACCACTGTTAATACAATGCGGCGAATTCGCGCCGGATCAGGCTGTGAAGAGCTGGTATGTTCAAAAATTGAAGGCATATACGAAGGCGATTATAGGGACTCAGCGAAAAAGAAGCATGGAGTTAATGTCAGGAAAGGCAATTTGGCAAATTCTCTCAAGACCTTTGCCTTAGGCTCGGCGATGGGCGAAGATTTCGTCTACTTCAGCATTCCAGTGAAAGAGATCATCCGCAATGAAACCCAAAATTTTAGTGACCAACGACGATGGATATTTTTCTGAAGGTATTGCCACGCTGGCCAAAGCGTTGGAATCCGTCGGCGAAGTGACGATTGTCGCTCCCGCTTCGGAACAGAGCGCGACCGCGCATTCGATCACTCTGACCAGGCCTTTGCGAGTACGTCAGCTAGAGGAACGCAGGTATTCCCTTGACGGAACGCCGACCGACTGTGTGTTACTGGCGATCACTAAAATCCTTCCGGAACGACCAGACATTGTGGTTTCTGGAATCAACCATGGGGCGAACTTGGGCGATGACGTGACGTATTCGGGCACGGTGGCTGGAGCGCTGGAAGCTTCGATTTTCAAACTGCCCGGCATTGCCGTCAGCTTGACTGCGCGCGAAGGCGATTTTTCTCATGCAGCGGATTTCGCCGCCAGATTGACCGAGCGGGTTTTGAAAGAAGGATTGCCGAAAGGAACCATTTTGAATGTCAACGTGCCGCCCGGTGAAATTCGCGGGTCGCGTTTCACGCATCAAGGCACAGCTTCGTCTGTCTCAAACATTCTGGAGGGCGTTGACCCTCGTGGAAAGCATTACTATTGGATTGGCGTGCAGAAAGTTTCTGCGGACCAGGATCCGTACAATGATTTCACGGCGATTTCCGACGGGCTGGTTTCGATTACGCCGCTCAGAACCGATCTAACCGATTACAAAGTGCTCGATCACTTAAAAACCTGGGAAAGCATTTAGCCAAACGGTAGCCAAATGATTTCAAACAGTCGCAATGAATTTGATACGCCTGCTTTTGTTCGTGAACGCGCGGATATGATCGAGCGGTTGCGAAAACATTACCGCATACGCGATGAACAAGTGCTGGCAGCAATGGGAAAAATCCCCCGGCACATGTTCGTGCTGGAACCGATGCGCGGACATGCGTATGGCGATCACGCTTTGCCGATAGATTTCGGCCAGACCATCTCTCAGCCTTTCATCGTCGCGCGAGAAACCGAATTGCTGGAAGTCACGAAAACCGACCGCGTTCTGGAAATCGGCGCTGGTTCAGGTTACCAAACCGCTGTGCTGTCAAAAGTTGCCGGACAGATTTACGCGCTGGAACGATTGCCAGAGCTGGCTCGCCGAGCACAGGAGTTGCTGCGGCAACTTGGAATCAATAATGTGACAGTTAAATGCTTCGACGGAACTTACGGCTGGAGCGAATTTGCGCCTTACAAGGGGATTTTGGTTGCCGCTGCTTCGCCGGAAATTCCCAAACCGCTGGTTGATCAACTGGCGGTTGGCGGCCATTTGGTGATTCCCATCGGTTCTGAAAAAGAACAGCGCCTGATCCGCGTCACTCGCACCGAAGAGGGAACGAAGACGGAAGATCATGGCGCTTGTCAGTTTGTGAAGCTGATTGGCAAACACGGATGGGAATCTTAAGCGTTTTTCGGTCAGTCCGGGTTCCGGCACGTCTATCAACCTGTCTTGCCAAAAGCAAATTGATTGCCTGCCGTGGTTGCGTGTGGCAAACTCCGCCCGCCTTATGAAGAGGCCTGAAGCAGTAAGCAGCGCCATTCCTCAATAATCAAAACGCAAAACGAACCAAACTGAAGGTGACGAATCAAGCCTATGAAATTCGAGACTTTGTTCCGCACGAAATCTGTCGAGTTGATTCAGCGCGACGCAGCCGCCGGTTTTAGCGATGGTGAAGGGAGCGCCCACAAGCTGAAAAAAACGCTTGGGGTGTTGGACCTCACTTCTTTGGGAATTGCGGCAGTAATTGGAGCGGGCATCTTTTCGACCATCGGCAAAGCCGCCTTCAACGGTGGGCCGGCAGTTTCCTTCCTCTTCATCTTCACGGCAATCGCGTGCGCGTTCGCGGCGTTTTGTTACGCGGAGTTCGCTTCGATGATTCCCGTCGCAGGGTCGGCCTACACGTATGCTTACGCATCTTTCGGCGAATTGATTGCGTGGATTATCGGCTGGGATTTGTTGATGGAATATGCCATCGGCAACATTGCCGTGGCCATTTCCTGGAGCGATTATTTCACGACCTTGCTGGCGGGCTACAGCATACAGATTCCGGAATATCTGACCATGGATTTTCTGTCGGCTTCGCGCGGCTTTGACACAGTGGATGCGCTGCTCAAATCGGGCAAGACGCTTGAACAGATTGGCCAGGATGGCGGCCCGGTACAGGCTTATCTAGCCTGGTCTCAAGCGCCTGTGATTGGAGGTTTTCATCTGGTTTGCGATCTGCCCGCGTTGGCAATCGTGATTCTGATCACGGCGTTGGTCTTCGTGGGAATTCAAGAGTCAAAGCGCGCGTCGAACATCATGGTGGCGATCAAGCTCAGCATCATCTTTTTGGTCATCGTGCTTGGCGCCTACTACGTTCAACCCGCCAACTGGAGTCCGTTTGCGCCTAACGGGGCAGCGGGCGTGTTGAAAGGCGTATCGGCGGTCTTTTTTGCTTACATCGGTTTCGATGCGATCTCGACCACGGCTGAAGAGTGCAAGAACCCGCAACGCGATTTGCCGCGCGGGATGCTTTACTCACTGGTGATTTGCACGGTTCTCTACGTGCTGATTGCATTGGCATTGACCGGGATGATCAGTTACAAAAAACTCGATACGGGCGATCCGTTGGCGTTCGTTTTCGGGCCGGAAGGCGTCAATCTGCCGTGGGTGGCGGGAATCGTTGCCATCAGCGCCGTCATTGCGATGGCAACCGTGCTGCTGGTCTTTCAACTCGGGCAGCCGCGCATCTGGATGGCGATGAGCCGCGACGGGCTGCTGCCGAAAATCTTCGCTGCCATTCATCCGCGTTTCAAAACCCCATGGTTTTCGACCATCGTCACAGGTTTGTTGGTCGCGATTCCTTCGTTGTTCATGAACCTGACCGAAGTGACTGATCTGACCAGTATCGGCACTCTCTTCGCGTTTGTGTTGGTTTGTGGCGGCGTGTTGATCCTCGACAACTCCAAACAGAAAATTGAGCGCAAATTCCGAACGCCGTACATTAATTCCAAGTACATCGTGCCCGCGCTTTTTATTTTGGTTTGGGTCATCTTCTTCGTCTTCAAACGCGATCTGCTGGTGAGCTTTTTCAGCGGCAACGATCTTTCTGACTCGACGGTTCACGGCTGGGAGGTCGTCAAGCATAGGATTCCGATGTATGGCTACATCATCCTTTCGTTCATCCTGGCCATCGCCTGCTTCCTGCGCAATTTGTCGTTGATCCCGGTATTGGGCCTGCTGAGTTGCGGGTATTTGATGACAGAACTGGGGTGGACTAACTGGACGCGATTTGTCCTCTGGCTGATAGTCGGTTTAATTCTTTACTTTTTTTATGGTTATCGTCACAGTCGGCTGGCGGGTAAGGTTTGAGTCATATTGCATTGCCTGCCTGCCAGACAATAAGAGTGCGCGATGGCGATGGCGCGCTTTATGAAGCAAGCAGTTTGATAGGGCAACCAAACCTACTCACCGCCGGCCACATATTGCCGCCGGTATTCTCCAGAATCCGGTCCCAACTGATAACCCAGGCGAAGGTTTCTCCACGTGCGGAATAAGGGTAAGTATAGGCACTTCTCGCCACCGGAATCATCTCAGTTACCTCAGCATAACAAAAAGCTGCAAAGGCGCAGGCAACCATAGCCAGTATTAATGAAATCACAAGGGCTGGACCTGCACTCGGTCTTCCAAGTTGCACGTCCGTTCCCGTCAGACCGGCAATAATGAAGTTCATCAGCGGCGTTTTGATCTTGCTGGCGAAGGTCTCACCGGCGGAAGCTGTTCCGACCAGCGAAAAATACCAGCGCCGACAGTCGCTCAGATGCCCAATGCGGTCAGATCAAAGGCCGAAAGTGTTTGTTTCATTTGCCGATCTGGATTTTCCGATTCGCGAAGTAACTGATCCAGGCTTTTAGTGCTAAAGATTTAAGATGCCATCACCGAAGCTCCTTTTTCTAGGCTGATGAGAGGCGCAGTTAAGCGACCGAGAAACCGGAGTGAAATCGTTGTATGCACCCGCGTTAACGACTGGAATCGCCGTTAAATTGACCCATCTGATGTTGTTGGAATGTGTAAAGGGGTGGGTACAGTAGCGGCGGGCTTTGAGGATGGCAAGTGTTGGACAAGCTGACCAAACGGTGAGGGATTTTAATTTTAATCTTTGCGTTTTCAGCTATTTAGTCGTGGCAAGACAAGGATTTTGCTGTATTATCGCCGCCACTTGATGTTCCACCAGAACATTAATGTGCGAATCACAGATTGCCCAAATCGTCCGGCCATACCATCCGATCAAAAATACCACGGGTGGAAATCTGGCCTCAGAGCTAAGAGAACGAAGCCCTGATCAAACTGCTAACGAATCCCCGAAACAACCGTAGCTAATTGCCAATTAAGTCCCCGAAAAGAGAGGGAGTTTCGATCCTTTCGGTAACTTTCGGTCAAACTTTTGGGTGGAGTACGCCTTTATGAAGTACGTGTCGAATAAATCTACTACAGCACTGAAATCTGTCCTCACTGTGTTGGTGTTGGGCGCAATGTTATTGATCGGTGTTTCAGTTGTCAGGTCAAAAATTGTTAGCGCATCCTCGCCTGTTGCTGGGAAATCAAATATTTTGCGCAATGTCATGGCTTCGGTTACGGGGCTGTTCCAAACAATCGAGCCGGAACAGGAGCCGAATGAAGCGATTGATACCGCCAATCCTGTTCAGTTACCGGGACGAAAGAGTGGTACGGTAAAGGTGGGCGATGCGGCGACTTTTGAGTTTTCGTATAACAACGGTCCGAAAGACAAAATCGAAGACTTTTTCAAGTTTACCGTTCCAACGTTGCCGCCCAATACAAAACAACGTGTGGACGTCAGTTTGACTTTCAACAATGCCGCGGCCGACCTGGATTTGTTTCTGTTCAAAGTGACGGGAACCGAAGGAAATCTGGCATTAACCGCGATTGCAGTTTCGAATGGCAGCACCACTACCGAACGGTTTTCGCCCATTCAGTCACTGGAATCCGGAGATTATCTAATCGGCGTTTCTGCTTATGACGACCATTCAGCCAATAGCACGCCGGTGGCCTATACGCTGACAACAGCGCTGGATTCCGCGCCGCCGCCGCCAACTATCACGCGTATTGTTCCAGATGCGGCAGGTGCCGGAACGGGTCCTTTTTCCCTGACCATCACGGGCACGAACTTTTTTGACGGGCAATCCACCATGCGCTGGAATGGCCAGCCACGTCCGACGGTTTACGTCAACAATACACAATTGAATGCGTTTTTGACGGCGGAAGATATTCAAACTCCAGGCGTTATTCCGGTTAGTATCTCCAATCCTCCCTCACTTGGCGGCCCATCGAATTCGATCCCGTTTACGATCACAACAGTTCCGCCCGAAGTTGAACCGAACGAAGCTCCGACTAGTGCCACATTGCTACAACTTTCCAGCACACGTAGCGGATCAGTTGCCATTGGCGATTCGGCAACGACCATGGTGACTTTTCCGGGTGGCCAGACTGACCCGGTCGAAGATCTGTTTGGCATCAATCTGACGGAAAGTTCACGGCTGGATATTTCATTGGTTGGGTCAAATGGCCAAGCCAATACGGCGCTTTACCTGTTTCGGGAAATTCCGGGAACGACTTCGCTGGAATCCCTGGGCAATTCGCGGTTGGCCGGAGTATTTCAACGAATTACAACTCCGGAAGCGCTTGCCCCTGGACGCTATTTAGTTGGGGTTTCAGCAGTTACAGGTTCAACTTTGTATACGGTTGAAGCTCACGTTCCGGGTAGCCGGTTGATGAAAGTTGCGACCAACAGTGCTGCGCCGAACAGCCCAGTGACGGTTCCGATTTCGTTTTATTCCGAAGGCAATGAAAACTCGACCAAGTTCAGTTTGCGATTTGATCCTGCCTTGCTGGGCAGTCCGCAAGTTTCGCTTGGAAGCGATGCCGGTGGCGGCACGCTCAACGTCAATTCCAGCCAAGTGGCGCTGGGCCGAATCGGCGTCCAGATTTCTCTGCCGCAAGGCCAACATTTCAACAGCGGTTCTCGCCAAATTGCCAGAGTAACGTTCAACATCAAACCTACGGCTGGCGCGACTGCGACCGTCGTCGAATTTGGCGACGAACCGATTATTCGTGCTTTGACGGACACGAACGGGAGCTCAGTCACAGGAACCTACGCCGCGGGGAACGTCGTTGTGATTCCAGGGTTTGAAGGCGATGTGACACCGCGTCCACTCGGCAATGGGACTGTTTCCACAGCGGATTGGGTGCAGGTTGGCCGTTTTGCCAGCGGATTGGATGAAACTGCCGATGGCAGCGAATTCCAGCGTGCCGACATCGCGCCGAAAAATACCCTGGGTGATGGGCGGCTGACAATCGCCGACTGGGTTTTGGCTGGAAGATATGCTGCCGGTTTGGAAACCACAGTTGCTGCTGGCGGAGCCAGCGCGCCGGTCCTGAACTTAGATGAGTCAGGAAACAGCTTCCAAAAAATCACGGAATCAGCTTTTGCATCGGTCGTTGGAGATGAGCAACAACAAACCCGTAGCATCCGGATCGTTCCGGTCACGTTTGTGCGCGGCCAGGAAAACACTGCCATTGTCGAACTAAGCTCTCTTGGAAATGAAAATGCAGTTGGTTTCACCGCGAATTTCGACACGACTCAGTTGACCTTTGTCCGCGCCACTATTGGCACAGACGCGCAAGGCGCGGCTTTGAACGTTAACACCTCTCAGGTGGCCCTGGGGCGTGTTGGCATTGGCATTGCGCTTTCCAGTGGCCAAACATTTGTCACTGGCACGCGCCAGCTAGTCACACTGACATTCAACGTTCCGGCATCAAGCTCGGTTAATTCAACAACCATTGGTTTTGGAGATCAGCCGATCACACGCGAAGTGGTTGACGCAACTGCGAACGTTTTGCCGACCAACTTCAACGCGGGAACCATTACGTTGGATCCGCAGATCAGCCAGACTCCAACCTTGACCAGCGTTACGCCAAACACCGTTTTGGCTGGCGGTGGAAATTTTGTTGCTACGCTGAACGGAAATAACCTGCTCAACGGAGCAGTCGTTCGTGTGACAGTGGATGGCGTGACCGCAGAACGATTGACCGAATTTGTCAGCCTGACGCAATTGCGTGTAACGCTTTTGGCGCAAGACATTGCTGAAACGGGCACCATCAGCGTCAGCGTTCAAAATCCGGCGCCGAGCGGCGGCATATCGAATTCGCTGAACATCCAGATTGTGAATCCGGTTCCGACCGTGACGACCATCAACCCGGCTTCGGCTGCGGTTGGAGGGCAGGGCTTCAACCTGACTGTCACCGGAACGAACTTTGTGCCGGGTGCGACGGTTCAGTGGAATGGCAACAATCGCATTACGACATTTGGCAGCAGCACGCAACTGACTGCACAGATTCCGGCTCAGGACATTGCCAGTGCTGGAACGGCTACAGTTCGTGTGGTTAATCCCGGACCTGGCGGTGGAAATTCGAATTCGGTTAACTTCACGATTGCCACGCCAGCGCCGATTCCGCGCATCACCACCATTGATCCGACTTCCAGAATGGGCGGAACCGAAGGCTTCACGCTGACGGTAAATGGCACGAATTTTACGCAAAATTCCGTCGTGCGTTTCAACGGTAATCCGCTGGTCACGACTTTTGTCAACAACACGCAACTGACGGCGGCTGTCACGGCGGCTGACGTTGCCACACCAGGGACAGCCAGCATCACGGTTTTCACGCCTTCACCAGGTGGAGGTACATCGAATTCCGCATTGCTCACAATCAACGTCCCACCGAATGCGGTACCGGCAATTACGGCAATCAGTCCCAATACAGTGATGTCCGGTGGCGGCAATTTCACGCTGACGGTGACTGGTACAGGCTTCGTTCAATCGTCTGTGGTTCGATTCAACAACGCAGATCGCGCCACGACGTTTATTTCAAGCACGGAACTCCGCGCGACAATTCAGTCGGGCGACATCGTCAATGGCGGAACATCTACGATCACTGTCTTCAGTCCGGCTCCGGGTGGAGGCACATCGAATGCCGTGCCGCTCACGGTTACTTTCGCTCCGCCGGTAATTACCTTACTCAGTCCAAGTTCGGCAGTTGCGGGTGGCGCAGCCTTCCAATTGAACGTGACGGGCACGAACTTCGCGCCTGGATCGGTTGTGCGTTGGAACGGAGCTGACCGCACGACGGCTTTCGTCAGTGTGACTGAACTGACAGCGCAAATTCCTGCTTCGGACATTACCAGCGCCGGAACTGCAACGGTCACGGTATTCAGTCCTTCGCCGGGTGGCGGCACGTCAAACGCGATTACGTTCACGATCAATCCTCAAGCGCGCCCGTTGCCACGCATCACGGCGATCAGTCCTGACAATGCTCAGGCGGGAACACAAGGCCTGGAGTTGACCGTTGCTGGAACCAATTTCGTGACGGATTCGGTCGTTCGCTGGAATGGCCAGCCGCGCGCAACTACTTTCGTCAACAGCACCCAACTGAAGGCGCAAATCACGGCTGCGGATCTGGCAGCGGTGGGCAGCGCCTTGGTAACAGTCTTTACACCTCCGGCAGGCGGCGGCGAATCAAACACGGTGACCTTTGCCATCAATGCTCCGCCCAACCCTGTGCCGGTGATTACTTCACTGAGTCCAAACACGGTTGGCACGGGAACAGGTCCGTTTGTGCTGACGGTGAATGGTACTGGCTTCGTCAATGGATCGGTTGTGCTGTTCAATGGGGCGAACCGCGCCACGACGTTTGTTAGTTCGACGCAGTTGACGGCGCAGATTCTTGCCGAAGACATTACGGGTGCGAACACACCAGCGATCCGCGTTGTATCGCCTCCGCCAGGTGGTGGCACCTCAAACGAAGTCCTTTTGACTGTGGTCAACCCGACTCCGTCAATCACGGCGCTGCAACCAAGCGCAATTGCAGAAGGCAGCGCAGGCCAACAATTGACTGTCATCGGCACCGGTTTTGTCATCGGTTCGCAGATTACGGTCAATGGCGTTTCGCGCATCACTTCCTTTGTCAGCAACACGCAGTTGACTGCTCAACTGACGAATGCCGAATTGGCGGTCGCGACGACGTTGAACATTCAAGTGGTCAGCCCGGGGCCGGGTGGCGGGTCGTCGAATACAGTTGGTTTGCCGGTGCGTCCGCGCAATCCAATACCGCGTATTACTTCGATCAGCCCAGCTTCAGTGATGGCTGGCGGCCCAGGATTCACTTTGGTGGTCAGCGGAACCAGCTTCGTCAATGGTTCGATTGTTCGCGTCAATAACCAGGATCGCCCGACGGATTTTGTTTCTGACACGACACTGGCGGTGCAAATTCCGGCAACGGACATTGCGGCCGCGGCTTCATTGGCCATCAGCGTGTTCAACCCTGGACCAGGCGGTGGCACATCGGGGCCAATAACTTTGAGTGTAATCAATCCGGTTCCGCGCATTACCAGCATCAGTCCCGACTCGGCTCCGGCCGGCAGCGGAGATTTCACGCTGGTGATTAGCGGCGTCAACTTTGTCTCGAATTCGGTGGTCAGGTTTAACGGCGTGGATTTGGCAACGACGCTGGTCACCAATTCGCAACTGACTGCGCAAGTTCCTGGCGCATTAATTTCCGGTGGAGGTTCCGCGCCGGTAGTTGTGTTTAATCCCGCTCCGGGTGGAGGCACATCGAACGCGGCGACATTCTCGATTGTCAACCCGGCTCCTGTCATCGCCAGCGTGAACCCGACAACGGTGCTTGCTGGAGGCCCAAGCTTTGCGCTTGCGGTCAATGGTAGTGGCTTCGTTAACGGGTCAATCGTGAGAGTGAACGGCTCTGATCGTCAAACGACGTTCGTCAGTGCCAATCAGGTAATGGCGAATATCCTGGCTTCGGATATCCTCAACGCAGGCGTCTTGAACATTACAGTGTTCAACATCGCTCCGGGCGGTGGCACATCAAACGCCGTTCAGATTCCGGTCAACAATCCTGTTCCCGAAATAACCGAACTTGTGCCGAACTCAGTCGCTGTCGGCAGTGCGGCCTTTACGCTGGCCATCAATGGCTTTGGGTTTGTACCAGGGTCAGTGGTGCAGTGGAACGGCACACCACGCCCGACCACATTTGTGAACCCGGGTCAATTAACGATCCCGGTTTCGGCTGCTGACGTGGCCGCGGCGGCAACCGTGACGATTTCAGTTGTCAATCCGGCTCCCGGCGGTGGCACATCTGGCGCGCGGTTATTCCGAATCACGTCACAGCCAAATCCAGCGCCAATCGTGTTGGAACTGACGCCGAATTCAATCATTGCCGGCAGCGCAGCATTTACGCTGGTGGTTGGCGGCGAAAACTTTGTGCCGAACGCTGTTGTCAATTGGAACGGCAGCCCACGCCCGACACAGTTTGTCAGCAGCCTTGAGCTTCGCGCGCAAATTTTGCCCTCTGACATAGCCAGCCAGGGAACGGCGGTTGTCACGGTAACCAATCCAGCACCGGGTGGAGGCTCATCGAACCCGTTGAACTTTACGATCAATCCGCCAAATCCTGTGCCGACCTTGGCGGGATTGGTTCCATCCGTGGTTGCGGCTGGAGGTCCGGGCTTCACGCTAACAGTCAACGGATCGAACTTTGTTCCGGGGTCAGTTGTGAACGTCAACGGCAGCCCGCGTCCAACGGTGTTCTTCAGTGCTTCGCAAGTGTTTGCTCAGCTTTTTGCGACAGACGTTGCCAGCGTTGGTACTTTGTTGATCACAGTCGCCAACCCGGCTCCGGGCGGCGGCCTGTCTAATTCTTTGCAGTTGTCGGTCAGCTCGACGCCCAATCCTGTGCCGACGCTGCTAAGCGTCAGCCCAAGCTCGGCGATTGCAGGAGATTCTGCCTTTACGATGACGGTAATAGGAACGAACTTTGTTCCTGGCGCGGTAGTCACTTTGGGTGGCAGCGCACGCCAGACGATTTTCGTCAGTCCCACCGAACTCAAAGTGCAAATCACTGCTGCTGACGTAGCCAATACGGGTGTAATTGATGTTGCTGTGGTTAATCCGGCTCCGGGCGGCGGCGTATCAAACGCGCTTCCGTTCCAGGTCACGGCTTTAAGCTGTCAGACGGCTTGCATGCAGTCTGCGTCTTATTACGTGATCAATATCAACCGTCTGCCGAATGGCGATGTCATCATCGGCGGCGTGAACTTCAACAATCCGGTTTCGATTCAGAACAACCTGCTGGATGTGCGACGGGCTTTGCGCGGAGGGTCATCGCCAGTGGCGATGCTCAACCAACAGTACGTTGCCACGCAGATCAGCCTGGCGGCGGTAAATGCTGGCAGCAATCCGGGTGTGATGAGCAGCCCGCTTGCCTGTTACGGCGTTACCTTCGAACCGGTGCAATTGGATAATGGAGTGGTGTTGACCAGGACGACCTCGCTCAAAGACATCCTGAATCAGGCCAGACTCTCCTTTGTTGATAATCGCCAGGACGATATGGCTCGAATCGCTGCCATCTTGCTGCTGCTGAATGGCAACAATCCAAACTATCATTGCCAATAAAGTTGGTGATGATTGAAAACAAAATCCGGTGGCCATCTAAAACAAGATGGCCACCGGATTTTTTTTCAGTTCAAGCAATTGCCTGGAATTTTCAGCCAAACCGAATGATTCAATTCAACTGCGCTTGCCGCTGCCGTATTTCGGCCAAAAGCGATTTGATTCTGGCGGCGTCATCGGCTTCGGGCAGTTGGCGCAGATAAGTCTCAAAATCCTTGCGAGCTTCGACATATCTTCCCAGGGCAAAATTAGCCAACCCGCGATCACGAACCTCAGACGCCGCATCGGGATTGATCATCAATGCACGCTCAATCAACCCCAGTAATTTGAAATGGTCATTGGCTTTGGCGTAAACGCCTTTCAGGTTTTGCAGCATCCGGCTCAAGATTTGTTTTTTGGTAACGGCGTGCAGGAAAGAAAGGGAAAATGGCATTCGCCCGTCATACATCTGTTCAATCAGTTGGCGGCAGCGATCCTCATCCACAATGCGTCCACCGTGAAACGGGTCAGCAAAAATTTCCTGTTCCTCGTCAGCGTACTTAACCAGAAAATGTCCCGGCATTCCCACTCCAAACAACCGCAAGCCAATTCGCCGCCCCACTTCCATCATCAACACCGACAACGTGATTGGGATGCCTGTTCGCCGGATAATGACATCATTCAAAAAACTGTTTCGCGCGTCGTAATAATTTTCGGCATTTCCGCGAAACTCCAGTTCGTCGAATAGCAAATTGCTGAGCCGCATGATTCGCGTCAGTGGATCTGCAAAAAAATCATCCTGAGCGCGAGCTTGCTCACCCATGTGATCCAGCAGCGAAAGGTATTCTTCAACATTCAAGTTCGGATATTCTTCAGCCGCAATCAGCAGCGCTGCGCGATCGAGTTCCAAACTGTCTTCGTCACGCGCGACGATTTCACCGAATTGTGCGCGGGCCTCTTCTCTAGTCATTCATGTCGAACACGTCTTGGTATTTATAAATAATATGCTCATTGCTTACATGCCTGGAAACGTAGGGTCTGTTATTTTCTTTTTTCTACTTGTTGCACTAAAAGCGGCCTTAATAGTTTCTGGAGGCAATTTACTAACAGTTTCGAAAGCCTTGTGAAGAATTGTTTCCGCGACTACCTCGGGCTTTAGGTCAAGAAATGAAGTACGTGATTCCTTGTTCCATTGAAAAGCTTCTTCGAGTCGCTTATCAGTAATAGCTCCTTTTTTAAGATAGACGTAAAGGCGGCCGAAACGAAGAGCATGCCGTCTTTCAAAAAGACTCAATGCTTCATGGAAGAAAGACCTCGTTAATGAAACCAATAATTTGACAGCAGCGAGAACGAATGCGCTCAATGCAGTAGCCTGAAATAGCCTTAGGATTAATGCGCGAGTAGATTGAATAATTTTTTCATCTACGGGTTGATTTAATTGGTGAGCAATAAAAAGAGTCGCTGCAATTAGGATTACAACTGTTACAAAAATTGCGATTCCACCCGACACATACAAAGCGATCGCCCTTCTAGTTAATACCCGTTGGGCTTTTTCAACAAATACGTCAGTTGCTGCTAGAGCAAATAATTGATCCATTTCAAGATTAACATTGAGATTTTTAAGACCGCTGATAGCTTCAAGTAAGGCTTTTTCGCGAATAGGTAATAAGTCAATAACTGCGTCTAAATCCCTTCTATCAGAGCGGTTTTTTGTTCTGTAAGCTATCGGCGTGAAAAACTTAGAAGCATAGCTTTTATACCAAGCGGGTGATTGAGACATAGTTATTGGCCTCCTATTAGAAAAGCATTTGAGCGTTACTCATACCGGAGCGCGTCAATCGGGTCTAGCCTGGCGGCTTTCCACGCGGGCCACAAACCAAAGATCAAACCGATGCCTACGCTGGAAAGGAAACCGGCGATCGGAGCCCACAATGGGACGTATGAAGGCACGATCAACCGAATCAGCAAAGTGGTCAGCCAGCCGATGCCCAATCCGATTAAACCGCCCATTCCGGTCAGCGTCATGGCTTCGATCAGAAATTGCCACAAAATGTCGCGGCGGCGTCCACCGATGGCTTTGCGAATGCCGATTTCACGCGTGCGTTCGGTAACGCTGACCAGCATGATGTTCATCACGCCAATGCCGCCAACCATCAATCCCACGGACGAAATGGCGATCATCGCGATGGCGACGCCAAACGTGATTGAACGGAAGGTGCTGATGATGCTGTCTGCGGTTGAAAGTCCGAAGTTGTTGGGTTGGTCGAACAGCACTTGCCGCCGGATGCGCAATTGCCCGGTGACGTCATCCACTGCCTGGGTCAGCATTCCGGGTTTTGCCACCACGGTGATGTAAACATCTTCGGCGCGTGGTTTCAGCTTCTGCGCGACAGTGAACGGCATAAAGACGATATTGTTCTGGTCATTGCTGCCTTCGCCCCCGCCGAAAAGTTGTTCACGTTTTTCAAGCACGCCCACAATCCGAAATTCGCGTCCGCCAATGGTCAGAACTCTATCCAGCGGGTTCAGAAAGGGGAAGAACTGTTCAACAAGCGAAGCGCCGACCACACAAACCTCGTCGCGGGAATCGTTTTCTTCTTTGGTGAAAAACCGTCCGGAGTTCATCACCCAAATTCCCGTATGTTCATAATCCGGTGTGACGCCTTGTAACGCCACTGCCGCCGATTCCTTGCCGCCGCCTTTGACCACCAGCTTGCGGCCAAAATAATCGTTGGTAATGTTCAGGATTGGCGTCGAAACCAGAACGCTCGGCAGTTGGCCCAGCGCAATTGCGTCGTCATAAGTCAGCGGTTTCCGCATGCGTTCTTCGCGTGATGGCGGTCCGAATCTGACGCCGCGATCAAACTTGTTGACGAAAATGGAATTGGTTCCGACCGATTCAATCTGTTTGGTGACCGCGTAATCAATTCCGCTGATGATGGAAGCGATGGCCATGACCGTCCAGACGCCGATGACGACGCCAAGCACGGTCAGAAACGAGCGCATCTTGTTCATGCGCAAGGTATCCATCGCCATTTTCAGATTTTCCCAGATGTCGTTACGAAGGAGTTTCATAAGAAATAAGTCTGTCTGTAAGCTAGTCCGCTCTAAGCGCTTCAATTGGGTCGAGTGTCGCTGCTTTTCGAGCGGGTAAAATGCCCGACAGCACGCCGATCAGGCCGGAAACGCCAACGGCGACGACAACGGCGCTTATTGAAAGGTAAGTCGGAAAGAATGCTGCCGTCACGATTCGGCCAATCACCCAGGCGATGAACACGCCGACTGAACCTCCGATGGCCGACAGCGTCACCGCTTCGATCAGAAATTGCTGGAGAATGTCTTTTTGCCGCGCACCCAAAGATTTGCGAATACCGATTTCCTTGGTTCGTTCGGTGACACTGACCAGCATGATGTTCATGATGACAATGCCGCCCACGACCAACGCGATGGCCGGAACGGCGATGGCGGTGATGAAAATCGGGCCAAGGATGCGATCGCGCATTCCCATAATGGCGTCGGGTGTGCCAATGCCGAAATTGTCTTTTTCGTTGTATTGCAATTGCCGGCGAGCACGCAGCAAAGCGCGAACTTCTTCAACGCTTTCCTGAAATTTATTGTCGTCTTTGGCGGTGCCGACAAAATACATGCTGCGTTGGCGAACAGCCGGGCCGAAATGTTTGATGTACGAATGCAACGGAATCGTCGCAAAAACGTCCTGCGGCATTCCGAAAACAGTTCCTTTGGCGGCGGCAACTCCGACTACGCGATAGGGCAAACCGGCAATCGAAACTTCCTGGCCGACAGCCGTAGTATTGGGAAAGAGTTTGGTGGCGACATCGAATCCCAGCAACACCACGTTTTGTGTTGAACTGTCTTCGGTCTGCGTGAAGTAACGGCCTTCGGCAATGTCCAGATTGTCAATTTCTGCGCTATTGGCTGTCGCTCCGTCAACCGACACGTTTTCAGCGCTTTCATTGGAATGTTTGATCGTCGAAGGAGTGCCCATCGCTTTCGCGCCAAGCTGTCCGATTTGAACAGCGTGTTCGCGCAAGTAATCGAATTCGTCGAATGTCAAATCCTTATTGCGACGCTGGGCTTCAGCAATTGTGTCGGTGTTTTTCCAGTCATCAAAACTGAACCGGCGAACGCTGAATGATTTTGCGCCGATACCGGCAATCTTTTCATCAACATAGCGGTTGAACCCTTGAATCAGGGAAACGACGACCACAACAGCCGTGACGCCGATAATCATGCCGAGCAAGGTCAACGCCGACCGCAGACGATGCGACCAAATTGCGTCCAATGCCAACTTCAAAGTTTCTTTGAATTCCATATCAGATATACAAACGGTGAACCTCAGCGCTTATGAACAAGCCATTCACCGAGGCGTGATTTTAACGTCGGCCGTCAGAATGACGGCGTCGCTGCCAGTCGAGATTTTCAAATTGGACAGCGAATAATTTAGTTTTTGTTTCTCAGTTGTATGGATGTTGCTGCCTGCGTCCACTTCCATTTTGCGCGGCAGCATAATTTCCCGGGTTAGCAGAGCAGGCAATTCGATTCTACTCAACCAGCGGTCAACCTGCATCACTTGCGTGCGATTGATGCCAAAATCTTTTCCGGCAATATTAAGACTGAAGCGCACGTTAATCGGTAACGTCGCACCTGGCAATGCCCGCAAAATAGCTTTATCGTTTTCAGCGACGAACTGCAACGGAATTTGCTGATCCTGAATGACAAAACTGGTGCGGGGCGATAACCCGTATGGAACGCCGAATTCGCGCCCTTTGACGCGCGCATCAATCGCGCCCTGGCCGGTTAATCGCAGGCTAAGTTTGTCGTCGGCGACGCTTTCGACTTTCAAATCACTGATATCCGCCTGGCCTTCGCCGCTTTCAACGTCGGTGTAATTGGTAATCGTCACTCCCGCGCTGATTTCAGTGGTGCGCAATCGTCCTTGTTTTAATTTGAAATTCAGGTCGGGATTTTGTTGCGAGGCAATGTTTGCCAGCAACGAAGTAATTACGTTTCGGCCAATCTGCAACCGCACATCGCTATTGGTGGTAAGCGAGGCAGCAAGCTGAAAAATTTCGTTTTCCAGCGTCACCGGGTTCAGATTGTTTGAAACTGTTTCGGACGGAATTTCAGTCGGTTGCGAAACGGGGTTGAGTTGCAACCCCAGCGCAAGCCGTTTGTCCATTACCAAAATCGAAGTCAGTGCCAATTTCAGCGGTGCGCGATACGCCGGAGTCGAAATTTCCATCGGTATCTGGCCGTCGGTATTGCCTTCTACGTTAAACTGGCTAGCCGGAATCTCAATTGTTTCGTTTAGTTCCAGCGGGAAATCCAGCGATGGCAATTCTTCATTCCATTTTTCCGGTTTCAACCATTCGCCGAACAATGCTTTCACCAGTAAGCCGGAAACGCCCCCGTTCACCAGCTTTACTTCCGTGACGCGAATTGGCATTCGCATCAACCCTTCGCTGATTTGCCCGCTCGCGATTCTGCCGGACAATTGCATGTTGATGGATTTGTACTGAAGCCCCAATTTGAGGATTGCCGCGCCGGTTGCCAGGCTGGTTTCAATCGAAGTCAGCTTGACCAAATTGCCGCTGGCCATTTTGATTTCCAGGCCCAGAAATTGTTGCGCGGCTTCGACAATAGCGCGTTCACTGACAATCACCACGGC
>CAZXHW010000008.1:0-2296 GCA_964639915.1 uncultured Heliomicrobium sp. | reverse complement strand
CAGTGAATCGCTGGCCTTCAATTCATCGCGCAACCGTCGAAGTTCTATAAGTTGTTGCGGGTCTGCCTTCTGCGCATGCGCCGAAACGACGCTGCCCAATAACAGCAGAACCATGGCCAAAAGCCTTTTCACCAAGACAAGATTGTTCATAATGGTTGTTACGGAATGAACGTTCGCAGAAGGCGCACGGATTATACTCCCGAACCGAACCGAGTACCTACAAGGTCGCTTTACAGACTTTCAAAGGCAGAAATGAGAATCAGAGGAAGAGGTCCATCAAACGCAGAAACCATTGACGTAGCCTTTAATGGCGAGCGAATCGGCGCAATTACCACCGAACCATTGCCGGATTACGAAAAGAGCCGCAAAGATTTGCTGGTTGCAGCGGGCTTCATTGATCTGCAACTGAACGGATACGGCGGAATTGATTTCAATGACATAGCAACGACGACTGAGCAAATTGCCGAGCTGACACAGCGGTTATGGCAAACTGGAGTCACTTCGTTTTGCCCGACCATCGTCACCGAATCCGCCGGGCACATTTCGACTTGTCTGACGAACATTGTGCGTGCTGCCGAAAAGTCTTCAGAATTTGCTCGCGCGTTCATCGGCATTCATCTGGAAGGACCTTTCATTTCACCCGAAGACGGCCCGCGTGGGGCGCACCCTCGCCAGCACGTTTGTCCACCAGATTGGAACCAGTTTCAACGCTGGCAGGAAGCCGCAGACGGCCAAATTCGTTTGCTGACATTGTCGCCGGAATGGCCAGAAAGCCTGGACTTCATTGAACGAGCCGCCGCTTCCGGTGCTGTCGTTGCCATTGGCCATACGGCAGCGACTCCGCAGCAAATCGCCGATGCGGTGAAAGCCGGAGCAAAAATGTCCACGCATTTGGGCAATGGATCGCACGCGAAAATTGATCGCCATCCGAATTACATCTGGGAGCAACTGGCCAATGATGCGTTGTGGGCGAGTTTTATCGTAGACGGTCATCATTTGCCGCCTTCGGTGGTCAAATGTTTTTTGCGCAGCAAAGGCATTGCCCGAAGCATTTTGGTTACTGATGCCATCGCCGCCGCAGGTTGTCCGCCGGGAAAATACAAGCTTGGCAACATTGATGCTGAGGTGCTGGAAACCGGGCGCGTCTGTTTGCCGGGAACGCCTTATCTGGCAGGATCTGCATTGAATATGCACGATGCCATTGCGAACACTGTCAAATTTTCTGACGCGACGATCGCCGAAGCGCTCCAAATGGCTTCGGCAAATCCGGCGGAACTGTTGAGGCTGAAAGATCGCGGCAAGCTGGAAACGGGACGGCGAGCCGATCTGGTTTTATTTGATTGGCAGGAAGCGTCGAACAAAATTCAAATTGTCGGCACGGTTGTCGGTGGCGAGGTGGTTTATTCGGAATTGCTGTAACTTGGCATCTTGGCTTCCGCCACCTAAAATCCACATCACTTTCCGCCCAAAATTTTCTGTGGAGATTGCGCAATGAACTTTCAAGATGAACTCAACCTGGAATTCAAACGGCTGGTCACTCGCCGCCACTTTTTCAAAGATTGCGCCGTCGGGTTAGGCTCGCTGGCTTTGGCTTCGTTGCTGAATGAGAAAGGCTTTGCGCAAGGCGCTTCGCAATCGAAAAATCCGCTCGCTCCTAAAGCTCCACATTTTGCCGCCAAGGCCAAGCGTGTGATTTATCTGTTTCAGGCGGGCGCCCCTTCGCAACTTGACCTGTTCGATTACAAGCCGGAACTGGTCAAATACGACGGCAAGCCGGTTCCACAGGAATTGGTCAAAGGCATCAATTACGCCTTCATTAAACCGGACGCCGGGCTTTACGCTTCGGAATTCAAATTTGCCAAACACGGTCAATCAGGCGCTGAGCTGTCCGAAGCTTTTCTGCATCTGCCGAAGGTCGCTGACGAGATTGCCATTGTTCGTTCAATGATGACCGAAGCGATCAATCACGCGCCCGGGCAGATTTTCATGAACACAGGTTCGGTGCAGTTTGGCCGCCCCAGCTTTGGGGCTTGGGTGACATACGGGCTTGGAAGCGAGACACAGGATTTGCCCGCGTTTGTCGTGCTGACTTCCGGTGGAGGAACCAGCGGCGGAGCGGGGAACTGGGGCTGCGGGTTTTTGCCAACGCTGTATCAGGGCGTGCCGTTCCAACGCACAGGCCCACCGATTCTGTCGCTGTCGAATCCGCGCGGCATCACGCGCGAAATGCAGCGTCGCTCATTGGATACGCTGAAAGAACTCAACGAACAACATCTTTAAGTAACCGGCTACACCG
>CAZXHW010000007.1:13414-27441 GCA_964639915.1 uncultured Heliomicrobium sp. | reverse complement strand
GCCGTGCTCGCGGCGCTGCTGACGGAGCATATGCTCGACGTGATCCTGCTGGCGCTGGCCGTTGTCTCCAACGCGGTCGGCACCCTCACCGAACGCTGGCTGTTCTTCGCCGAAGCGAAGCACACGGTGACGCTCTACTATGGCGCGGAGAGCGCCTGAACGATCTCAAGGCATTCGGGCTCGATCCAGATCGAGCGCAGGCTGGTCGGTACTCCCATGACGTCGCCGACCTCGAGCTCGTTCGGCATATCGCGGTTCATCTTTCAGTAATTCGCCGTATTCTTTCAGCAAAGCTCCGCAGCCAGCGGCGTTGATAATGATCGTCGCCGGATTCGCCGGGTTGTGATCCGAAGTCAGAAAGCGTTCAAAAGCGTCTATGTTCTCACGCGCAAGTTTACGGGCCGTTTCCAGATCTCCAGAATGCGCGTGCAAAGCTCCACAGCAAACCTGCTTAGGAACTTCGATGCTTTGGCAGTTGTTGACCTCTAGCACTCGTTTGGTGGCATCATTGGCGTGCTTGAACAACCCTTCCATCACGCAACCAGTGAATACAGCAACAGGTTTTAGATTCTGGATTCCTTCGGATTGCGGATTGCGGATTGCGGATTGCGGAATTTGAGATGTGCTTTTCTTCTCTTCATCCTTCTGCCCTTCTTTCCCCCCGTCCCTCTTTCCCTGCATCCCTCCGTCTCCCCTGGCAGGAGCCGTGGTCATCAGCAGCGACAACGCAAAATCGGCCTTTTTGGAAAACTGGCGAACGAAGCCAGTCTTGTAAGCCCACTTCATCAAGCTGCTGTCCCGCATCCATCGGTTCACAGCGAAAACGGCTTTCAGCCGGTTTGGGTATGGGAAAACGTGGCGCAGCGCCAGTTTCAGCATCAACTTCTGAAATCCATTCCCTTTGTCGCCTTTTTTCGTTCCGTGTTCGTTGATGGTTTCGCGGGCGTGTTCCAGCAGGTAGCCGTACTTCACGCCTGCCGGGCAAGCCGTTTCGCAGGCGCGGCAACCCAAACACAAATCTATGTGGCGGGCGAAGGCGGGAGCTTGCACATCCAGACGGCCTTCGGCGACGGCTCGCATCAGGTAAATGCGCCCGCGCGGGCTATCGTTTTCGTTACCAACTTGCTGGTATGTCGGGCAGGCGGGCAAACACAAACCGCAGTGAATGCAACCCAGAATTTTGTCCATCTCGGCGTCAAGCGCCGTGTGAAGTGATGTCTTCAGAGCCATAAATTTGAATTAGAGCCAACAATTGGCCGGAGTCATTTCTTTTTCAACGAATCATGTTCTTTGAATCTGTGGCCACAATATTTACATGTGTAAAACTGCCCTGGTTCCTTGCGCGGGTACGTGGCGCGTCTGCCGCAATGCGTGCATACTTTCGACAGCTTCTTAATCGTTGCTGCGATTGAGGAAATCCAGAATGGATTTGGCATAACATTCCCTCCTGCTGATTTGCCCGTTCATCAAATTCCAGCGACGAATCTACCCGGGCTCAATTGAGCGTCCGGATCAAAGCGTTTTTTTAGCTCGCGCATCAACCTGCCGGTCGAGCCAACGTCGCCCCAGGTATCCAGTTGATCTTTGATCCCCAGTGGCGCGTTGAGCAAAACAAGCTGACCGCCACGGGCCTGCGTCATATGGCGAAGTTCGGCGATGAATTTCGGACGTCGTTTGGATTGCAGCCCTTCAAACAAATCTTCTTTGGCCAGAACGCGCAACACTCCATTGCCAGCGTGAGCCCGCCAGTTGGATTGCGGTAAAAACTGGCTGACATCTTTCACGACATCGTTCAAATCGTCGGGCAGCACGCTCAATCGCAAACTGAAAGCCCATCGTTCGTCGGTTTCTGTTTCGTGATAAACCGTCCAAAAAGCTTCCGCGTCAGCGTCGCTTAAGACGGTTTGGTCAAAATCGCAGCCCATGCGAGCAGCTTCGTTGAGCTGAAATTCGACGGTTTCTGCTTCATTCAAAAAGCGTAACGCCAGAGCGTGACGCCGCGATTCAATCGGCAACCCCAGATCGGCGGAAGGCGAAAGCAATTCCATCGCCGAAGGCTGTGTGTCGGAATCGCTGATTCGCAGCGCCAGCCAGCACAGGCTTTCGGAATCATCCGCGTAAAAGACCAAAGTCTTTTCTGTTGTCGGCAGTGCGCGCAGCTTGAAACTCATTTCGGCGATCACAGCCAGCGAACCAAAACTGCCTGTGTACAACTTGCACAAGTCGTAACCGGCGACGTTTTTAACGACTTTGCCGCCGGCTTTTGTCGTGCCGCCATTCGGATGAACAACGCGAATGCCAATCAGCCAGTCGCGCGGGGTTCCGTATCCACAACGCAAAGGCCCGCTGCTGGCCGAAGCGACAATTCCGCCAAGCGTTGACCTGCCATCGCCGAATGGGTCCAGCGGAATGAACTGCCGATGCTTGGCCGCGCGCTCGTTGAATTCGACCAGCGAACAACCTGCCTGAACTGTGGCGGTCAAATCGGCAGGTTCGTATTCAATCACCTGATTCATTTTGGCGGTCGAAACGATAAGTTGAAACTGCACCGGACGATTGCCCATGGTCAGCCAGGTGCCAGCGCCAGCCGGAATCACACGCCAACGCTCGCTTTCTGCCAGCTTCAGCATTTCCATCAATTCCTGAAGATTTTGCGGAAAAGCGACGACGCGTTCGGTTTCATCAACGACTCTGAAGCTGTCGCCAGTGGTGAGACGTGCGCGATCTTCGCCAAACATTTCGCGCAATCTGTGCAGTATTTGATCAACAGAGACTCGATGCAGCGGCTCGGCCTCCGAGGGCAATGGAGTTGCAATTGGCATATCTGTTTGTTGTACAGGTTGAAGTCTTCCGCTTGGGAAGGTTGGTTATACCATATCATTCGCTAATTGAAGAGAGAGCGGAGCGAAGCGCGTCAATTGCCAGCACTGAACAGTGCTCCTTGTTGCGGGGTAAACGTTCCAGCAGGTGCGTCACATCCGATGGGGTCAACTTACGAGCGTCTTCAATCGTCAACCCGATCAGCGCTTCCGTCAAAACGGAGCCTGCGGCAATGCTCGGCGGACAGCCTTGCACGGTGAAGCTTGCGGCAGCGATCTTGCCATCGGCAATTTTCAGATGAAGTGTTAGCAAATCACCGCACACCGGATTGGTGGCTTCCCCGACGTCCGTAGCATCATCCATCTCTCCGACGTTTCGCGGATTTTCCAGGTGCTCAAGAACCGTGGCGCTATACATGGACAAATCATTTCTCCGAATTATTTCGTACTACGAACTGGCGTTTTAAGCAATCATTTTGCCTAAAACAAATCTTGACAGCCTTTCCCTTGAGGCTTACTTTCCCGCTTCGTGCGTTGCGAAACATTATCTCTTCGGCAGCGCATCAAGACTCATTTTGGCAAATTTGATTCCGGTTTTGTCCGATGGAGTTGGTTGGTAATTCCTTGCGCTATCCTCACCAGATCCGGCGCTGAATCGGTTTCATATTCTTCGTAAGTATCCGTGATTCATATTTCAAACTATTGAGCGCTTGCCGCTGGTTGCTGCCGGCGACGTTCAGCCCCGTTTCCGGCAAGGGAGGGTGCGTTGTTCAGGAGTAGGCATGCCTGTTTCCAGATTTGTATCTGTCACCAAATCTTTTCGTCATTTCTTGCAACTAATTCTCTTCGCAGTCTTTGTCGTCGTGATAGGCAAATGGTTGGATGTCGGGTTGGCGCAACGTCGGGCCGAACGCTCCAAACCGGAAGCAATACCAAAGTCCAAAGTCAGAACGCCAACAACTTCCCGCAGTCGCGGTCAACAGCAACTAGTTAACGCTGACGGATCAATCACGGGAGTGCTTTGGGTTGGCGAAGCAGGCGTTACGGAAACAACAGCGGACATCATGACACGCGAACAGTCGCTCCGTTCAAAATCCAAACGCAGAGCCGTGCGCGAATCCGAAGCAGAAGAGGAAGGCTTCAAAAAACCTGACCGCAACAAACTGCCGCAAAATCCCGAAGCTTTGCCAGGCCCACAATGGCCACCCGCCGATGAGAAAGGGACGGAGGAACGACGAGAAAGAGAGACTGAGAGACTGAAGCTACAATCCCCCAGTCTCTCCATCTCTCCATCTCTCTATCCCTCCTTCACTCCGTCTCCAAGTCTCACTTTCACGGCGGCGAATCTGGCAGAAACCAGCGCATTTCCTCCTGATGCAATGGGAGCCGCCGGACCAACGCAATTTCTGCTGGCGGTCAACGGCAGAATTCGAGTCTTCAATAAGAGCACCGGCGCGGTTGGACAACTGGACGCGGACATTGATTCATTCTTTAACTCTGTTCGAGTGGGTTTCATCACAACAGACCCGCGCATCCGTTATGACAGGCTTTCCGGACGCTGGTTTATTTTGCTGGTCAACACCGCCCAATCCAACAACAGAATTCTGCTGGCAGTCAGCGACGGTTCGACAATCAACACGGCGACTGCCTGGACCTTTTACCAGTTCCAGCACAATGAAGTTTCTCCTTCGGGCGACAACGGATGTTTTGCCGATTACCCAACGCTCGGCATTGACGCCAACGCGCTTTACGTTGGGTTGAATCAGTTTTGCAATCGAACCTTCAGCAATACGACGGCGATTGTCATTCGCAAATCTTCAATCCTGAGCGGCGGACAGATTGTTGCTTCAGCCTTTCGCAATCTGATTGATGCCTCCAGCACGACATTGAAAAACGGCATTTTCACGCCACAGGGAGTGGACAATCCCGCCGCGACTTCCACCGAAGGCTATCTGATTGGAACCGACGCAGGCAGTTTGGGCCGCCTGGTGCTTCGCAGAGTGTCGAATCCGGGAGGTTTGCCGGTGATGTCCGCGAACATTTACATCAACGTGCTACAGACTTCTCAGCCCATCACGGTTCGCCATCGCAGCAACATCAACGGCGTGAACGGCAGGCTGGATGCGATTGATGACCGGTTGATGATGGCGCAACTTCGCGGCGGCAACATCTGGACAACCCAAACCATTTCCGTCAATAACGAAGGCACAATTGACGCGCCAAGAACCCGCGACGGATTGCGCTGGTATGAAATCACGGATGTCAGCACGCTTGCCCCTTCGCTTCGCCAAGCCGGAACCCTGTTCGCCCAAACCACGACCAATACCGAAGACGAACGAAATTACTTTATTCCTTCGCTGGCAGTTTCAGGCCAGGGGAATCTGTTGATTGGCAGTTCCACCGCCGGAACCAATGAATATGTAAACGCCGCAATTGCTTACAGACTGGCGACAGACCCGCTTGGCCTGTTGCAATCGCCGCTGCTGATTACTGCCAGTCCCGGACCGTACAACCCTTCCAGCGATAGTGGAAATCAGCAAGGCCGCCGCCGCTGGGGAGATTATTCGTATACCAGCATTGATCCTTGCGACGACATGACATTGTGGACTGTGCAGCAGTTTGCAGATGTCCCCAACTCTTATGGATTGCGCGTGGCAAAAATTCCCGCGCCGCCCCCAGCCGCGCCCGTCGCAGCCAATCCGCCTGCGGTCGCCGCCGGGTTGAGCTCCGTAAACGTCGTGATTACAGGAATTTCTTCAGTTGATGGAGCTGCATTTTTCGATCCCGGCGATACATTCGCGTGCCGGTTACGAGCAGCGGTAAGCGGCGGCGTCACGGTCAACAGCGTCAGCTACATCAACCCGACAACTGTTCAATTGAACCTTTCGACCGTCAATGCCACTGCCGGAGTCAAAAGCGTCACCATCACCAATCCGGACGGCCAGACGGCAACCGGCATCAACATCTTGACCGTTGGCAATTGCACCTACGCAGTTACAGCCAACAAATCTGCCTTTGATGCGGCTGGCGGAGTCGGAACTATCAGCGTTGATACAACCGCCGCTTGCGGCTGGACGGCAGTTAGCAATTCCAACTTTATCAGCATCAATTCCAATTCCGCCGCCAGCGGAACCGGAACTGTCAGCTTCACGGTTGCGCCGACTAGCGGCTTGGCGCGCACCGGCACGGTTACTGTCGCCGGACAAATCATCACCATATCTCAAAGCGCTGGAAGCGGTTGCGCGTACACGTTGACGCCGTCTACCAAAAACTTCCCTGCCAACGGAGGTTCGGGCAGTTTCACCGTGACGGCGGCTGCGGAATGCGCCTGGACGCCAACCGTCAGCGATTCGTTTCTCAGCGTGCTTTTCAGCAGCGGCAATCAGGGAAACGGGACAATCAATTTCACTGTCGCTGCCAACTCCCAAACGATTCAGCGCACCGGAACCATCACCGTTGGCGGACAAGCGTTTATTGTGACGCAAGACGCCGCGCCATTTGAACTGGCGGTAGATGACGGAACATTTGAAAGTGCGGCAGGCGTTGCAACGGGCGGCACGTCGTATCGCGTCAACCGGCTGACCCCGTCGTTTTATCCGGCAACAATCAACGCTGTTTCGATTTACTTTTCCGATAACAACAGTGTCCGCGTAGGCGACCAGTATTCGGTCATCATCGCTTCCAACACGGACGGCGACGCGAACATTGACGGCTTGACGTTTCAGACAACGGCGGCGCAGGTGCAGCAAGTCGGCGCGTTCAACGTGGTGAATGTGTCGCCGGTGACCATCACCTCAGGAGATTTTGTCGTCGGCATCCGACTGACGCAGGCTGAAAACGTGTCTCCCTTTGCTCTGGACACAACAAAGTCGAAAACGCGTTCGTACCGCTCGCTGGACGGCGTCAGCTTTGAATTGATTGATTCGCTGGGTTCGTTTGGCAATTACGGAATTCGCGCGCGCCTGGTGCGTCCGCCAAAACTGATCATCGCCGCAAACTCTTCGCTGGTTACCGAAGGCTGTTTGCCAGGCAACAAAGTCATTGATCCCGGTGAAACAGTTTCGGTCAACCTTTCGCTAGGCAACAACGGTTCGAATGCGACACAGAATTTGACGGCAACCTTGCTGGCTTCCGCTAATGTCATTGCCAGCGAACAAACACGAAGTTACGGCGCGATGGCTCCCGGTTCTTCCGCCGTCACACGCCAGTTCACCTTTATGGCAAGCGGAGCTTGCGGCGGGACCTTGCCAGTCAATTTAAGTTTGAAAGACGGCGATCAGGATTTGGGAATCGTGACGTTCAACTTCACGCTTGGCGCAGTTGGCACCACGACGCAAAGTTACAGTTACACGGGCGAAGCGATGAAAATTCCGGACGGCGATTCGCGCGGAATCAGCTTGCCGATCGCCGTCACGGGCTTTCCCAGCAACCTGGCAGACTTGAACTTTCGAATTGACGGAACACAGTGTTCGTCCAGTCCCGGCGCAACAGGCGTGGGTGTGGATCATGCCTGGGTTGGCGATCTGGTTTTCAGGCTGACTTCGCCCGCCGGAACCAGCGTGACCATCATCAGCCGCCCGGGTGGCAGTGGAAATAGCGGTAAAAACTTTTGCCAAACACTGCTGGATGACGATGCGCAGAATGCGATTTCCATCAGCTCCATTGCTTCCAATGGTCCGCCGCCGCAAGGCCCTCCCTATACCGGCACCTTCAAACCGGCCAATCCGCTGTCGGCGTTTGATGGAGAAAATCCGAATGGCACGTGGCTGCTGACAGTGGTTGACGCTTTTACCGGTGATAGCGGAACCATTCGCGCGTTTTCACTGCAACTAACGGGGTTTGCCTGCTGCCAGACCGGTTGCCTGGACATCACAGGAATGAGCGCCAGCAGCGGCGCGGCGGGGAATCAATTGACGATCACAGGCTCCGGTTTCAGCGGGATTTCCGCAGTGAAGTTCGGCGATGTGCCAGCTTCTTTCACAATCAACAACCAAAACTCGCTGACCACAACGGTTCCGTTTGGCGCACGCACCGCGCCGATTGTCTTAAGCAAACCCGGTTGCGTGGATGCGCAAACCCTGAACTTCACAGCATTTCCGACCCTTTCCCTGACGCCGTCTCCGCTGACGGCAATCGTTGGCGTGGCCAGCCCGATAACAGTCACCTTGGGTTATCCGCAGACCAACAGTGTGACGTTGACGCTGACGACGACAAATTCTTCGGTGCTGACGATTCCCTCCACGGTTGTGATTCCTGCTGGATCAGCGTCGGCAATCTTCCATCTGAACGGCGTGGCCGTAGGAGGCCCTGCTACTGTTACGGCTACGTTGCCTGCCAACCTGGGCGGCGGCAGCTCTTCGATCAGCGTCAATGTGGCCGCGCGGGCGGTCACCGCAGTCAACTCCGCCGGTTCCATCGGAAGAACGATCAGTGTGCCCATCACATTGGATTCCAAAGGCGATGAAACAAGCATCAGCTTCAGCATCAATTTTGATGCAGCGCTATTGTTCAACCCGCGAGTTTCCATCGGCGCAGATGCAATCGGCCTGGATTTTTTTGCCGACGCCACACGATCCGCTTTGGGCAATTTTGGGGTCAGGGCGACCCAACCGTCAGGACAAAAATTCATTTCGGGGACCAGGCAAATTGCCATTATCTCGTTCGACATTTTTGCAGCGGCGCTGCCAACAAACACGACGATTAGCTTTGGCGATCAGCCAATCGCTCGCGCAGTTTCTACTGGAAGTTCCGCCATCACCGCGCAATATGTTTCGGGCAGCCTGCGTATTGGGCAAGGCTACGAAGCGGACGTAACGCCCCGGCCATTCGGGAACAACAACGGTTCGATCACAATCACCGACTGGGTTCAGGTAGGGCGATTTGTTGCCGGACTGGACGTTCCATCCAACAGCAGCGAATTTCAACGGGCGGATAATGCGCCGCGCGAAACATTTGGCGACGGACGCATCACGCTGGCCGATTGGGTGCAAACCGGACGCTACGTGGCCGGATTGGACGCGCCCACAGTTGCCGGTGGGCCAACTGCGGGAATCGCGGCATCAGCCGCCTCTTCTTCCGAATTTGCACAGAAACGGGCGCCGTCAATCGCCGAATCCACCGGTGCGTTGACATTTACCAGCCGAGGCAATTTTCTAATTGTGAAGCTGAATGCCGCCAACAACGAAAACGCACTGAGTTTCAGTTTGAATTTTGACCCGCAGGAATGGCGTTTCGTTTCAGCCAGAACCGGACGTCACGCGCGGCAGGCAACGATCCTGCTCAACCAAACGGAAACCGCCCAAGGCCGCTTGGGCGTTCTGCTGGCGCTGCCCGGCGGTCGAAGCCTGCGCTCCGGCGAAGCCGAAGTAATTATTTTGCAGTTCGCGTCCCGCAACCGTGTGAAACAACCGCTTCATGCTGAACCAGGAGATTTTCCCGTTGCTCGCGGAATCATTGACGCCAGAGCCAACACAATTCGATAAGTGACCAAGTCTGCGCTCTCGGAATCCATCGGAAAAATTCATCGCCACAACAAACGCCGTTGGCTATAATGCGCGCGCATTCAATTCACCGGCCCCCGCCGTTTTGGTTCTCGTTTCCAGCCGCCCCTAAACCACAGGAAGCGCTATGTTTGAAAAGAAGTATCGTCAATTGTTTCGCCTTGCTCCACTTGCGATTTTGGTTTGCCTGGTTTCGCTCTCGCTGCTGAAACCATTCCAGCCAGCCGCCGCCGACACGCTTGCCGCAGGACTGCGCGGCGAATATTTCGACAACGAAGATTTCACCAATCTGAAGTTGACCCGCACCGACACAACCATTGATTTCAACCTGGGATTTGCCGCGCCTGATCCGGCAATCAATGCAGAATCTTTCTCCGTTCGCTGGACAGGTCAGGTAACCGCAACCTCCACAGGAAACTTCGTTTTTGTGACGCAATCGGATGACGGAGTTCGTTTGTGGTTGGGCAATCAGTTGTTGATTGATAATTTCACGCCGCACCCGGTGACGGAAGATCGCAGCGCTGCCATCGCTCTGACCAGCGGCCAAAGCTATAACCTGCGGCTGGAATACTTTGACCTGACGGCCAATGCCGTGATTCGGCTGATGTGGATTCGACCGGGTCAAACCACGCCCGAAGTGATTCCGTCAACCAATCTGGCGACGCCGGTAAATCCCAATCCCGCGCCGACTTTAGCCAGCTTGTCGCCAAGCATTATCCTGCTGGGATCGCCCAACACGACTCTGATCGTCAACGGCAGCAATTTTTTGCAGGGAGCCATTGTTCAATTCAACAATTCGGCAAGAACAACGAACTTTGTCAGCAGCACACAGGTGACCGCGACGCTAACAGCCAACGATTTGGCAGTCGCCAGCCAAGCCAAAATCACAGTGGTCAATCCCCTGCCCGGCGGAGGCACGTCAAATCCGTTGACGCTGACTGTTAGCGGAGGTTTTGAAGCAGACGTTGCGCCGCGTCCGAATGGAAGCAACAACGGCACGATCAGCATTGCCGATTGGACGCAGCTTGGGCGCTTTTCTGCGGGCCTGGATACTGTAACCCCAGGCAATGAATATCAGCGCGCCGATTGCGCTCCGCGCACGACCTTGGGCGATGGACGAATTACCCTGACTGATTGGGTGCAGGCTGGACGCTACGCAACCGCGCTTGATCCCGTCACCGGTGCAGGCGGCCCAATCGCGCCCGTAACGAGCCTGGAACAGTCTGCGGAATATCTTGAAAAGCCGGGAGTTGGGAGTTGGGAGTTAGGGCTTGGCAGGTGGGTGATGAGGGATGGGGGATGGAGCCTGGCCAACCGCCAACAACCAATCACCAGCCACCAAACAAGAATTTACGCAGTGGCTCAATCGCCAAACTCAATCGCAATTTTCTGTGAAGGCAGCGGGATCGAAAACGCCATTGGCTTCAGTCTGCAATTCGACGCGAACAAGTGGGAATTTCTGTCGTCTTCGGGTGGAGGCACGAAAAACTCAGCCTTGTTGATCAATGCCAACCGGGCTTCGGCGGGGGTGGTTGGTGTGGCGCTGGCATTGCCGCCCAATCAGAAACTTGAAGCAAAAAACAGAGCGATTGCCGTTTTGACTTTCCGATATCGCTTGGGCAACATCTCGCCTTCTTTTTCTCCCTTGGCAATTGAATTTGCAGAACAACCCGTTGCGTGCGAAGTAACCAGCGTCCGGGCAGAAAGCTTGCCAGCGATTTTTAGCCCCAGCTTTCAACGGCCCCTCATTACGCGACCGGCTTCTGCGCAACCGCGAAGGCGATAAACGAATGCCCACTGAAACTCAACCTGACTCTCAAGTCGAATCCCCTCAAAGCAAAACCAGCGACCGTTATTTTCTGGAAGGCCCTAAATCGCGCGGCTCCGAAACGATGATGGTATTCCGGATTCTTTTTGAATTCATACGCGGGTTCCGCCATCTGCATTTCGTCGGCCCGTGTGTGACGGTTTTCGGCTCGGCGCGATTCAAGGAAGATCATCCTTATTACCAACTCGGGCGCGAAGTCGGTGCGGCGTTATCGAACATGGGATTCACCGTCATGACCGGCGGTGGCCCCGGAATTATGGAAGCGGCCAACCGCGGCGCCTGGGACGCGAAAGGCACGTCCATTGGCTGTAACATCACATTGTCTCACGAACAGCAGCCGAACCCTTATTTGGACAAGATGCTTCTGTTCCGATACTTCTTCATCCGCAAAGTGATGCTGATCAAATACTCCTACGCCTTTGTTGTATTACCTGGCGGCGTGGGGACGATGGATGAATTGTTTGAAGCGCTGACCCTGATTCAAACGCACAAGATCAAAGACTTTCCGATTGTCTTGATGGGAAAAGGGTATTACCTGGAACTGTATGACTTTTTGGAAGAAATGGTCCGGCAAAAAACCATCAGTCCGGAAGATCTGAATTTGCTGATGCTGACTGATTCAGTCGAAGAGGCGATGGCTCACATTGAGAAGCATGCAATCCAGAAGTTTGAGCTCAAACGAACGCCGCAACCGATTCGCATGTTGGGCGAAAAATAACAACGTTCTGGAAAGAGAATTTAGGTATGAAGGTAGAGATGCAAGATTTTGCGTCTCTACTGATCTAGGAATCCTGTTCAGATTCAAGGTGGGCGGGCCAGGCCATTTGCACTAACAACCACATCACCCCGGCAACGACCAGCGTATAAGCTAGGTGATAAAACAGGCCAATCGGCAGGAAGCCAAAAACGAGCGGTGTAGCGGAGTTCCAAAACCAGAAATCCTGGTGCAACAAGTAAAGTGCGACAACAAGAATGATCAGCAACAGTTGTTTCATGTCAGTTTTTCTTGCGGAGTAGTTGGCGCGAAGCCGCCGGTTCAACGTATTCGATTTCAGAATGCTTGGTCAGAGTTTTGATCGCGGCTTTAGATTCGGAAGCGCTGATTTCCAGAACATAAAGCCGCGATAACTCTTCGTCCGTTTCGTCCGGAAAAGTTTGGATGACGGATTGGATGCCCGGAGCTTCAGCCAGCAATTGGTCCAGCTTTTCTTTTTTGGCTCCGGCAGCCAGTTTCAGGTTCAAGCTGACCACGCCTGTTGCCGCCATCATTCATTTCTCCAAACTGATTTCGTAAACCTTGAATCAGTTTCAGGATAGCGCCGCCAGCACATTCAGTAAACCTGCGCCGAATTCGTGTGTGGTCTTTTTCCCGTTCATCGCAGCCAGTTTGGTTGCGGTGGCCTTGAGCTTGTCTCCAACTTGTTTCGCGGTGAAGCCCGGATTTTTTGCAAAGACCAAAGCAGCAGCCGCTGCAACATGCGGAGTCGCCATGGAAGTGCCGCTCCAGCTTGCGTAATTGGTTTCCGTCGCGGTGCGCATCAGCGAAGGCTGCAGAGGCAAGGTTGACAGTATCGCTTGTCCGGGCGCCGCAATGTCTATGTGGGCACCGGTATTGGAAAATACTGCGCGGGTGTTGGTTTTCGTTGTTGCGCCAACAGCAAACACTCCATTAAATCCGCCCGGATATTCTTTTGGATTGCCATCCTGAAACTCATTGCCCATCGCGGCGACCACCAGCGTTCCGGAATTCATCAAACGGTTCAGCAGCATTTCTTCTGTGCGATCGCGAAACGTGCCGCCGATGCTCAGGTTGACGACTTTGACGCCTGCCTGACGGGCTGCGTTCAGCGCACGTTGATACATCACTGTGTCAACATAGATTTCCCCGTCCGTGGGATCGGGCGTATCGCCGAAGATTTTCCAGATCATCAAATTCGGTTTGCAGATCCCCGCGATTCCGATCCGGTTGTTGATTTCTGCGGCAATGATTCCGGCGACGTGGGTTCCATGGCCAATGATGTCGGTCGAACCTGCTCCCAAGTGGATGTAAGAAGAAACGATGTTTTTCAGTTCCGGGTGCGTCATATCAATTCCGGTGTCCAGCACCGCAACCTGAACCTGGCTGGCATCTGGCAGCAAATTCAGCCCAGTCCAGCCGATGGCTTTTAAGCCCCATTGCTGAGCAAGGAATTCGTCCGAAGCTGTCACTTTCGCTTTCGCCGCTGTTGCCCATCGTGCTGGCACGCGATGAACGTATTCAATGCCCGGCGTGTTGTTTAAGTCTTTTTCGATCTTTTTCAAATCGGCGTGCTTTGCCAATTTCAGCACGTTCAATCCTTTCAAGTCGTCTTCTTCGGAATCACGAACGCTTAATGCGAACGAAGCCGCAGTTGAGGTTGGCGCAATTCCCAAAGACCGTCCCTCAGTCATTCTGGAAAACACCGGAACGACTTCGCGCAACAATCCATTTTGACGCAAAACGTCGAATGGGCTCTCCACTGCTTCCGGCAATCGGAACGACGGCACATCGGCAACGGCTGCCGCGGCAACATCAGGAACATTTCTGACTACATCTGACTTCACACAAACCACCAGTGTGCCAGGCAGGAAATCTTTTCGTTCTGCTTTTGGATGCGTTTGAGCGGGAATCTGCGCGAACTTGGGTTGCGATTTGGTTTTGGCTTTTTTGGTTGGCATGAAAATTCTCCTTTTCGGCTTTTCACCGAGCATGAAATTTGGCTGACAGGTTATAGGGGAAAAACATCGGAAGCTGAGAACGGCGCGAACTATCCCACAAGAGATTTAATGAAGGCAACAACTTTCTGCGCCATTTCTCCAGAGAGCCAAACTATCCGATTGACTAACAAGGGTGAAGGCTCT
>CAZXHW010000007.1:0-13404 GCA_964639915.1 uncultured Heliomicrobium sp. | reverse complement strand
ATCATCGTTGTCTAAAGAAAATCCACTCGCATCCTGAAGATTGGCAGTTTCAATCAAAACCCTATGCCTGAAGAGACCACTAAGCACAAAGACGTGCTGGCTGCAATTGAAAGCATCGGCGCTATCGCCGATCTGACGACTCAGCACGACGGCCATTACGATTACGAACTGGACCTGGAAGTGATCGTTTATGGGCGCAATTACAACGGCAAAAAAGTCGGCCCGTATGTCCGCTTGCTGACTTATATGCCCGGCGAAGAAATTGTCCGCGAAGGCGATTGGGGCGGCAATTCCTTTTACATCGTTGTCAGCGGCAAAGCTGATGTTCTGTTTGACAAGGGCCAGAGTAAAGTCGCGGAAATCCCTGCTGGTGTTCAGTTTGGTGAAATGTCCGTGCTGGCCGGCGTGCCGCGTTCGGCAACCATTCGCGCACCGAAAGACGAAACTGTTCAGATTCTGGAAATCCAGCGCCCTGCCCTGCGCTTGCTGCGAAAATTGCCAAAGTTCGGCGAAGTGCTGGATTCGACGTATCGTCGCAACGGTCGAGCAACAACCATTCAGGACATCGCCGCCGCAACCCAGCTCAGCAAAGAAGCCGTCAGCCAACTGGAAGCCATTTCGCAATTCAAAGTTTTCGGCAAAAACCACGTGTTGTTTCGCGCTGGCGATCCGATGAAAAATTTGTTCGTGCTGAAATCCGGCTGGGCCAAAGTGACGCCGCGAAAAGTCACACGCCAATTGACGCCCGCCGAAGATCATCCGCGAAACTGGAACGCCAAAGCTTCTGAAGCCTACTTCGGTCCGTCGCACTCGTTCGGCGTCGAAGCCATCACGCGCGACGGCAACTGGGAACAGACTTGCACCTTGATGGGACGCGCCGAAGTTTTGGAAATTTCGCTGGCTGATTTGCGCAAACATCCGGAATTGCGCGAAATTTTGTTGCTGGCGTTTACAGGAATGGCTGCGCCGGATAATCCAAACGAAGGCCGCCAGCCGCTGCCGGTTGCTGCTGCACAGGAATCGCTGATCGAAACCGGATTGGTGGATGCCACGAACCTGCTGGTGATGGACATGGATTTGTGCGTGCGCTGCGGCAATTGCTCCATGGCTTGTCATAAGGTGCATGGCCAATCGCGGTTGCTGCGCCGAGGCATTCATGTAGAACGTCCAGTCAGCGTTGAGCCGAAATCCAGTTTTCAAAGCCTGCTTTCGCCGTCGGTTTGCATGCACTGCCAGGACCCCGAATGTTTGACCGGTTGCCCGACCGGAGCCATTGGGCGCTTCCCCGGCGGACAGGTGGACATTGATCCGAAAACTTGTATTGGCTGCGGCGATTGCGCAACACAGTGTCCGTACAATGCGATTTCAATGGCCAGCCCAAAATCTGCGTCACTGCCAATTGGTCGAGGCTGGTTCGATCTGAAACCAGACCCATTACCGTCGGCTGTAGAACAGACGGAAGATTTGCTGGCGATCAAATGCAATCTTTGCCATAACACGCCGCTCAATCCGCCTGGGGCCAAACGCAAAGCGTACAGTTGCGAAGAAAACTGCCCAACCGGAGCGCTGCTCCGCGTTGACCCACATGTTTACTTTTCCGAAATCAGGGAAGCCGAAGGCACGATTTTTCGCGATTCGACGCAAGTCATCGTCCGCCATACTTCGCATAAAGATTTCGGCAAACGATTGATGCATGCGGCAGGGTTGTTTGCCACGCTGATTCTGACCTTGTTGACGCTAGCAGGAATGTCGCGATACGGGCTGGAAACTCCGTTGATCGGATCGTGGCTGGATTTGCGCTGGCTGACCGGAATCGTCGGTTTGATCGGTGTCGCGGGTGTGATGGCATATCCTATTCGCCGCCAAATTTACCGCAAACGCGCAGGAGCGCTGCGGTACTGGATGCTGTCGCACAGCTACCTGGGCGTCATCGCTGGAATCATCTTGCTGCTGCACGGCGGATCGAATTCCGGCGGCATTTTGACAACGGCGCTGATGGTGTCGTTCGACTTGGTGATTCTGACGGGCTTGTTCGGCATTTTGATTTACTTCATCGCACCGCGAATGCTGACCCGAATCGAAGGCCAGCCGTTGCTGATCGAAGACCTGACTGCTCGCCGACTGGAATTGAACCGCGAGCTTGGCGAATTGATGGCCAAAGTCACGCCCAATGTTCGTCTGACAATCCAGAAGCAAGTTGTTCCGCGCACCATTTCCCTGAGCTTTTTGCTGCGGCAATATCTGCGGCGAGAATCGCTGGACGAAATGCTGGCCGCCGTCAAAACCGAATTTGCCGCCATCGGTCAGGGAATGATGGATGGCGAACGCGAGCGCTTGCTGAAAGGCATCGAAATGGCCGCAACAATGCGCCGGGTGGACGCGCTGATTTATCTTCATCAACTTCTGAAGTTATGGCTAGCCCCTCATGTTCTTGTAACCTCATTGATGTTGGCTTTAATGATTGTTCATATCGTGCAAGTAATTTACTTTCTCGCTCGGTAGGTAAGATTGCCGCCTACCCACTGACTTATGAATAAGTTCGTCATTATCCGAAAAGACTTGAGCCTTGATCCGGCGCTGGTTGAAAGCGAAGGGCTGACGATTGGCCGTTTGGCCGGTAGCGATCTGGTGTTGAATCACCCATCTGTTTCACGCACGCACGCTGGAATCAAAGAAATCACCGGCGATTACTGGGTGTTCAATCTGTCGGAAGCCAACGGCACAATGCTCAACGGCGAGTTGGTAGATCAAACGCCGCTGGCCGACAACGATGTCATCCAGATCGGGCCGTTCTTTTTGTTTCCGCGTTATGTCGCTGACGGTTTGATGATCGAAGTGGAAATGAGCGTTAAGCCATTGCCGGTCGAAGCTTCCAGTCCAGTCACCGGAACAGGGTTACCGGTTCCGCCTGACGCCAGCCAAACGGTTCGCCTTGATCCGGGCATTCTGGCAAAACTGCAACGCGATAGAACCACTCCCAAAGGCACGCGGCGATTATCCGGCACGGGCATGCTGACGGGGTTGCTGAAGCCTGTTGACGCGCAAGCGCTGAAAATCTTCTGGGACAAACGCAAACGCGAAGACGGAAAGCTGGCCACTGATTCTCCGCTGAAGCCGAAAACTAAAAAGCGGTTAGGCAGAGCACAATTCAACTGGGTTCCAACCCGCGATTTGCAGCGTCCCTGGCCGAGAGCTTTGTTTGGCTGGGCGACGTTGATCGTGACGGTTCTGTCGGTTGCCGCAGTTTTTGTTTTCAAAGATGCCTATTCGCCCGGTGCGCTTTCCGCGGCGCACGCCAGAAAAGAGTTTTCCATTGATCCTCGGATTGCCGCAAATCCAACCGCTTCATCTTGCACAACTTGCCATTCGGTCAAAGCCGCGCTGAATCAAAATTGCGCTTCTTGCCACGCGACTTCGGCGTTTCATTCGGAAGTTTCCGACAAACACATGAAGGCTGGATTGAATTGCATGGCTTGTCATACGGAGCATCTGGGACGGGATTTTCGCCCGGCGCTTGTCGCCAACGTCGCTTGCACAGGCTGTCATCGCGACGGCAGCAGCTATGTTTCGCCGCTGTCAGGCCAGGAACTGAAAGCGCCGCACGGTGGGGCATCCTTCGGCTATCCGGTGGTGGATGGCCGTTGGTCGGAAACTGTGTTTTCCATCTCTCAACCGGAATGGACGCGCAAAGAATTGCCAGGAGCGCCGGCGCAGTTCAGCCTGAAAGATCGTTTTCACCTGATCCATGTCGCAGGCCGCCAGCAAGGCCGCAGCAATTGCACGGATTGCCACACCGCCGGTTTTGACGGTGAGAAACTATATCAGGGCGTCCGCGATTCCTGCGCGAAGTGCCACGGCACCGATCCCACTGTCGCGAATGCACAAAACGAAAACGCAAAAGGCTTTTTTGCTGACCGTGGCAGACAGTTTTTAGCCAGTTCTCAGGCAGGCGGCCCCTTGTGTGTTTCCTGCCACGCACAGCACGGCGAGGAAAAAGAGCTTCGCGCAAGTTTACGGCGGATGGAAAGATGATGGAGAGATAGAGGGACAGAGAGACCGAGGGATGTGGAAACAGTTTTGTCGAAGAAATTCGACCCATCTCAATTTTTTCAAAAGACAGGGGGCAATTTAGTTCCGCCCCGAACCTTTCTTTGGAGGAAAACATGATTCGTAAACTCTGCTTGCTACTCACCACCTACTGTCTACTGTCTACTATCTACTGCCTACTTCCGACCAATTCTGCTCAGCGCCAGCTCAGAATCATTTGCTTTGGCGCGCATCCGGACGATTCCGAAATCGGCGTGTCTGGCACGGCGGCACTGTGGGCGGCAAAAGGCCACGCCGTCAAACTGGTTGCTGCCACTAACGGCGACATTGGGCATTTCTGCGAAGCGGGCGGCCCGCTGGCTCGGCGCCGAAAAGTGGAAGTCGAACGCGCTGCAAAAATCCTGGGCACGACCGTCGAAGTGATGGACAACCACGACGGCGAATTGCTGCCGACGCTGGAAAACCGCAAAGCCGTCACCAAGCTGATTCGCGAATGGAAAGCCGACATCGTCATCAGCCATCGTCCAAACGATTACCATCCTGATCATCGCTATACGGGCGTGCTGGTGCAGGATGCGGCGTATATGGTCACGGTTCCGAACTTCGCGCCAGACGTGCCGCATCTGACAAACAATCCTGTATTTATGTATTTTTCTGACCGCTTTGAAAAACCGAATCCGTTCCAGGCAGATGTGATTGTGGACGTTGATTCAGTGATGGAAAAGAAACTGGATGGATTGCTGGGCATGGTTTCGCAGTTCTATGAAGGCGGCGCGAACGGCACGGCGGATTTGCTTACCAAGGACCCGGAAAAACAAAAGCAGCGGTGGGCCGTCGTTCGCCAGCGCTTTGTGGATCGCCAGAAAAACGTCGCCGACAAATACCGCAAGAACCTGGAAGAGTGGTACGGCAAAGACCGCGCCGCCAAGGTTCAATACGCCGAAGCCTTCGAAATTTGCGAATACGGGCGCAGGCCGGATAAGGCTGAGCTAAAAGTCTTATTTCCCTTTTTCTACTAAACCGGGGCAGGAACTTTTAGACAGGATGAGCAGGATTTTTCAAGATGATGATTTACCAGACGGCAATCCTCTTTGTGTCCATCCTGAGGCATCCTGAAAATCCCGTCTAAAAATTATGTCTCAATCTTGTTGGCTTTATTTAGAAGTTCGTTGAGATGAAAAGATCGCAACTTGTCATTACGTTGTTGTTGCTTGCCGTGGTGCTAGTCGCTGCGTTTGTTCTGCGCTTCGCGGCCAGCTTTGGAGCTTTGCCGCCGATGGCTTGGCTGGGCCTATTTCTAGTCGTCGGAATTGTCGGGCTGGCGCTGGTCGCTTCGGATTCTTTGCGAGAACGGCGACGCGTCATTGAGGCAATGGCAGAAGCCGAGATGCAGCCCACAGAAACCAAAGGCAAAACCGTTGTGCTGCCCCAGTCGCTGGGAGCCGCGCTTGACCCGGACGGCCCGCCGTATCCGCATCCGGTGATCAACACGGCAACCTGCATTGGTTGTCACGCGTGTGTGGATGCCTGCCCGCACGACGTGCTGGCTATCGTCAACGGCAAAGCCACTCCGGTCGCCATCGAACAATGCATGGAAGACACCAGTTGCCAGGTCGAATGCCCGACCGTTCCGAAATCCTGCATTGTCATCAATACCAACAAGAAAATTCCCGAACGCAAAGTGCCGAATCGCGATCCACAGTTTATGACCAATGTGCCTGGCGTGTATCTGATCGGCGACGTTTCCGGAGTTCCGCTGATCAAAAACGCCATCAACGAAGGCGGCGCGGTGGTGGATCACATCGTCCAGGATTTGCAGCATACAGGCAACAACGGCAACACAGATTATGACGTAGCCATTATCGGCATCGGTCCGGCGGGATTGTCGGCAACAGCGCTGGCCAAACAACGCGGCCTGAAATATATCGCCATTGAACAGGATCAAGTTGTCGGCACAATCCAGCAAACGTATCAGGCTGGCAAATACGTGTATTTCAATCCGGTAGACAAGGCCGTCAACGGCGGAATCAATCTGGCGGGAGCAGGCGCGACCAAAGAAGTGATGGTGGGTTCGTGGATGGAAACCATCAGGTCCAACGGCCTGACGATCAATGAATACGAAAGCTGCAAAAGCGTCAAAGCTGCTGCCGACAGCTTCATCGTCGAAACCGATCAGGACAAATCCAAGCGCAAAATGCAGTACAGCGTCCGCCGAGTCATCCTCGCCATCGGCAATCGCGGCACTCCGATGAAGCTCGGCGTGCCGGGCGAAGACGCAAAAGTGGTGGTAACAGCAACCGAAATGGTCATGCCTGCGTTCTGCAACAAGTGCGGCGAAAAGCGTATTGGCGATAATCGGTTCTGCCTGAATTGTGGCCAGAAATACGTCCCCAAGCTTAAACAGACTCCGGCGTTTGAAGACGACAAGGTGAAGTACAAACTCACCGATCCGAACGATTACAGCGGCAAACACATTGTCGTCGTCGGCGCAGGCAATTCCGCCATCGAAGCCGCCGTTGACCTGGCGGCCTATCGTTCCGATGACGGAACGCAGCTTACAGGCTGGCGCGACAACACGGTTTCGCTGGTCATCCGCAGCAACCTGAAAGGCGACTTGAAGCTCGGCAATAAGATGCTGGTGTATGAATGCATTGACGAAGGAAAGATCACTGCCTACTTCGGACAAACCATCAAGGAAGTCACTCCATCAGAAGTCATACTGATGAGTGCTCGCGAACGCGATCCCAAAACGGCCAAGGAAACCGTGCGGCTTCAAAATGATTACATCTTCGCGCTGATTGGCGGAGAAAAACCGACCAAGTTCCTGGAAAGCATCGGCATCAAAATTGGATAGGAGTTTGATGGATCACGGCTAAATCAGAACACAAAACTTTTGGACAGGATGGACAAGATTTTTCAGGATGAAAAATACCTGTCATTCAGACTTTTCAGTCAATCCTGAAACATCCTGTAAATCCTGTCGAACTCAATGTTGTGTGCTTTGGATTTAGGCTGATTGAATTTCGATGACCTGATCCGGCGTCACAGCAATAATACGATCTTCTGGCTGAAGTGCGATGTCGGCCCCACCTGTGAAAGTGCCGAAAGCAGGCAGCAATCCATATTCATTCCGAAACAGGAAACACGCGACACGCTCTTTCTGACGTCCTCGGCCAGCCAAACGAATTGCCGGATGGATATGCCCTGCGAGCGCGTAGCCGTGCGGCGAAGCTTCGGGATGATGCTTGAAGACGAAGGGCGATTCGATCAATTCAGCGTCGGTCGTTTCAATTCTTAGTTCGTCTGGCAATTTGCCACTGCGAGTATCGTGATTCCCCGGAACAAGCAGCATTTCGATTTCCCTGTGCTGTTCCCGCCAATTCTGGATCGTCGCAATCGTCACCGCATCCAAACTCGTTCGCGCATGAATCAAATCGCCGAGAAAAATCAATCTCCGCGCTCCGCTGCGTTCCAGCGCCGAACTCAATCGCGTCAAACTGTCCGCTGTTGCATCGCCGGGAATGGGAATTCCTGCAACCCGAAACGCGGTGTCCTTGCCCAGATGAACGTCAGCGACAAGCAGCGTCTGCTTGCGTTCGATCATCATCGCTCGTTCTGGCATCAGAACAACGGACTCGCCTTGTAGGGTAATTTTCAGGTCAATCATTTTGCTGCGGCTTTACGGGCGTCTTTCTCGACTTCTTTTTCCAGCGCAATCTGCATTCGCCGAATTCGATCTGCCAGTATTTCCGAACTCAATTTGTCACGAAGCCGATCAACAAGCAGAGGAAACGCAAACGGCGTCGGGCGAGCGACAGAATTAATGACAATGCGGCTTTGCTGCAACCGCACGAGCGTCGCGCGCAGCCTGTGTTGGTCAAGCTGATTGTTCAAGACTTCGCGGTGCGCCTGTTTCAGCAACAAAGAATCCGGTTCAAAGCGTGCAAAGACGTCGTAGAGCAATCCACTTGAAGCTTGCAGTTGTTTGTTAGTCTTTCCCTGCCCCGGATAGCCTTGAAATACCAACCCGGCAACGCGGGCGATTTCGCGAAACTGCCGCCGCGCCATCTCTACAGAATTCAAACTGGCGGCAATGTCTTCGTCTAAATTCTCTGTGGAAAGCAGCCGACGGACTAGACCTTCGTCAAGCTCCATTTCCAGCGGTTGATCCGACAACAATTCGAACCCGTAATCATTCGCCGCAGTCGTGAATGTAATGGGCTGCAAGCGAGACAGCCGCAGCGCAATCAAAGCTGCCAGCCCATCATTCGCCAATCTACCTGCAAACGCGTAAAAAAACAGGTGATGCCCTTCGCGGGTGGTCAAGTGTTCGATGACCAGTTCGCCTTTCGTAGGAACTTTCGACCAGCGATCTTGAATCTCCAGAATTGGCGCCAATGCATGAAGCTCCGGCTCTTCGACAATTCCGCTTCGATATTCGGTCAGTACTTCCAGCATCACTTCGGCCAATTCCGACGAAAGCGGAATGCGCCCGCCCATCCAGCGCGGCGTGGCAGCTTTGGAATTCTTGGCGCGGCGCACCTGAACCGTCATATCGCGCAGGCGGACGAATTCCAGCGTGCGTCCGGCAAAGGTAAAAGTGTCGCCTTTCTGTAATCGCGCGACGAAACTTTCTTCGACGGAACCAAGTCTGTCGCCATTCAGGTATTTGACGATCAGCGAAGCGTCGCTGGTGATTGTGCCGATGGACATCCGATGGCGCTTGGCGATGGTTTGATTGGTGACCCGGTAAACGCCGTCCACCAGCTCAAGCTTTCGATATTGGTCGTACGCTTGCAGCGTTTTGCCGCCGTGCGTCAGAAAATCCAGCGCCCATTGCCATTCTTCGTCGGTCAGGTTGCGATACGCGCAGGTCGAACGGATTTCGACGCGCATCGTATTTGGCTCAAAACCCGTGCCGACACCGATGGTGACCAAATGTTGCGTCAGCAAATCGAGCGGTTTGTTGATTGGAAGGCGAGATTCGATGTGGTGATGTCCCTGCTGGCCGTTAAGGCTCTTTTCGATAGATCGGCGCGTGGCAGCAAATTCGATCAATTCAAACGCATTGGTCGGCGAACAAATCAGCCGGCTAACAGATCCCGGTTGATGGCCGCTGCGACCGGCGCGTTGCAGCATTCGCGCAACACCTTTCGGGCTGCCAACCTGAATGACCTGATCCACGGGCGAAAAGTCCACGCCCAAATCCAGGCTGGACGTGCAAACAACAGCCAGCAAGCGACCTTCGCGCAAAGCGCTTTCGACCCATTCGCGGACTTCGCGATCCAGCGATCCGTGATGGATTGCGACCTGGCCGATCCAATCAGGCCGGGCTTCGATTAAAGCCTGATACCAGATTTCGCATTGCGAACGCACGTTGGTAAACACAAGCGTTGAGTTGGCTTTTTCGATGGCTTCAATGACTTGTGGTAGCATCTTCAAGCCGATGTGCCCCGCCCAAGGGAACCGTTCGATGGCTTCGGGGATCAGCGATTCAATCTGGTAAGTTTTGGGCTGATTCCCTTCGATCAATCGAGCTTTTTTCGGCCTGCTGCCAAGCAAACAATCCATTGCCGTGTCCAGGTTCCCAATCGTCGCCGACAATCCCCACCCCCTCAGCTCAGGCCGCCAGCTTCGCAAATGCGTCAGGCAAAGCTCTGTCATCGTCCCGCGTTTTGATCCCATCAATTCGTGCCATTCATCAACGACAACGGCTTGCAGATGACGAAACTTTTCCGGCGCGTCGGTGTACGACAACTGCAAGGACAGGCTTTCAGGTGTGGTGATTAGTAAAGATGGGAGTTGGGTTTTCTGTTTCTGCCGTTGCGATGCAGAAGTGTCACCCGTACGACGCGCAACCGTCCAGGGAATGCCAAGTTCGTTAATGGGCAACCGCAACGATTCTTCCGTGTCGGCAGCCAACGCGCGCAACGGAGTGACCCACAACACCGTCAGTGGCGGCGGTTTCATCTTTGGCCACTGCGATTGGCCTGGATGCTGATTCACCCAATCTATCAACGGCCCGCCCAGCGCAGCGTAGCTTTTGCCGGTGCCAGTCGCGGAATGAATCAAGCCGCTTTCGCCATTTGTGAATGCCGCCCAGGCTTCGCGTTGAAATGGAAATGGCTGCCAACCGCGCCGCGCAAACCAGTCCAGGAAGAGTTGCTCGCCAGCGCTGACAAGTTTCGCCTCTGATTGAGTTTTTCGAACGGCTTTGGTTGGCATCACAAAATTTATTTGCTTTCCGGCAGCATTGCTTTGACCGTTTCCAGCGAATCGGCTTCTTCAATTTTTTTATCCGTCCTCCATCGCAGCATGCGCGGAAAGCGGGTGGCGATTCCGGATTTGTGTCGCGTGGATATCTGCAATCCTTCGAACGCCAGCTCAAACACCAACTCTGGCTTGACGCTGCGCACAGGGCCGAAGCTTTCGACTGTGTTGCGGCGAATGAAATTGTCCACCTTCCCAATTTCTTCGTCGGTCAAGCCCGAATAGGCTTTGGCAAACGGCACCAACTGATCTCCATCCCAAACAGCGAAGGTGTAATCAGTGTACAGGCTGGCGCGGCGACCGTGGCCGCGTTGCGCGTAAATCAGCACGGCATCCACTGTGTACGGTTCGATCTTCCATTTCCACCAGTCGCCGCGCTGGCGGCCTACGCGATAAGGCGACGAGAGCCGTTTGAACATCAATCCTTCGACGCCGCGTTCCCGGCTGCTGGTGCGAATCTCGCCCCAGGCTTCCCAGGATTCGCTTTCAACAATGGGTGATAAAGTCAACAAAGGCTTTTGCGCTTCCGGAAGAGCGTTGAGGATTTGAGTCAAAAATTGGCGGCGTTCGCTCAACGGTTTTGGCCGAATGTCTTCGCCGCCAAATTCCATCAGATCGTACGCAACGATGCAGACGGGCACATCGGCCAGAACCTTTTTGGTAAGCGTCTTGCGTCCGATGCGCTGTTGCAATTGGGTAAAAGGCATCGGCTTGCCGTCCCTCCAAGGCAGAACTTCACCGTCAATTGCGGTTCCTTCCGGCAGCAAATCCCCAAGCGCAGCGAGCTCAGGAAAGCGCTCTGTGATCAATTCTTCTCCGCGCGACCACAGGAAGGTTTGCCCCGTGCGGCGAATCAACTGCGAACGAATGCCATCCCATTTCCATTCCGCCTGCCATTCGCGGATGTCGCCTAAGCTGACTGGTTCCGCTTCCAGCGGCGAAGCAAGAAAGAATGGGTAAGGACGACTGGCGTCGGCGGTCTCTTCGTCCGGGTGCATCAACTGCGCATAAAACTCAGGCGTGGGTTCCCAACTTCCCATCAGCCGATGCGCGATGGTTGCCGCCTCGACGCCGCTATGTTTGGCGATAGCGCGAATGACCAATTGTTGCGATACGCCAACGCGGAATCCGCCGGTAATCAGTTTGTTGAAAACGAATCGTTCCTGCTGATTCATTTGTCGCCAGAATTCCATCACCAATTGGCGTTGTTGGTCTTCGTCCATCTTCCGCAACTTTTCCAGTTCGATGACAAGCTGACTCAACGACATTTCAAGGCTGGCGTCGGAGTATGGCAGCAACAGAGCAATGGTTTCTGCCAGATCGCCAACGGCAGAATACGATTCTTCAAACAGCCAGTCGGAAATGCCTGCCTCGCGCGAAGCCCATTCGGCCAGTCGTCGCGACGGAACAACCTGTCGCATCTTTCGCCCGCTCAAAAACCAGATTGCCCAGGCAGCGTCCACAGACGAAGCAGACTGAAGGTAGTTGACCATCGCGTCCGTTTTCGCGTTGGTCTTGGTCGTTTCGTCCAGTGCTGTAAAAAGCTCCGTGAATGCTTTCAAGCTTCCACCTCACTTGGATCGTCAAGCGAATCGGCAGGAACATTTGCTCCTTCTTCGCCTTGATACTGGGTTCGCAGTTCCCGCCCGTCCAAACCTAACTCTTCGCGCAAATGCCTAGCCAAAACAGGAATGTAGCCGTGTGTAACCCAAACCTGCTCGGCTTCAGTGGCTCGGATGGCCGTCAGCAATTCTTCCCAATCGCCGTGGTCAGACATGACAAAGCCTCGATCCAATGCCTTGCGACGTCGTGTACCACGAATGCTCATCCAGCCAGAGGCAAATGCCGTAGAGACTTTGCCGAATCGTCGCATCCACGCGGAGCCTTGCGCCGATGGCGGCGCGACGATCAGCGTTTTGCTCCAGTCAAACTTTTTCGGCGCTTCGAAGACGGGCGTTGTATCAGGAAGCGCAACGCCGCTGGCGCGATATTCGCGCACCATTTTTTCAACAGCGCCGTGCGTAAAGATCGGGCCAATGCTGGAATCAATCCCTGCCAGAATGCGCTGCGCTTTGCCAACGGCGTAGGCAAAAATCATGCTAGCTCGGCCAGCCGCCTGATTCGCCTGCCACCAGGCGTTGATTTCTGCATAAACGGTTTCGGATTCCGGCCAATGGTAAATCGGCAGGCCGAATGTTGCTTCGGTGATGAACGAATGACAGCGCACAGGCTCAAACGCGGTGCAGGTTGGATCGGGCTTCAATTTGTAATCGCCCGACACTGCCCAGATTTCGCCGTTGTGTTCAAGCCGGATTTGCGCCGAACCGATGATGTGTCCTGCTGGATGCAGCGAAACCTTCACGCCATTGATGTTGACGGATTGTCCGTAAGGGATTGTTTGCAGGTTGGAATCAGCGCCAAGCCGCATGCGAAAGATTCGCTCGCCTTCCTGGCTGACAAGATAATGATCGCTACCGTAATGGGCGTGGTCAGAATGTGGATGCGTGACAACCGCTCGGGCAACCGGTTTCCAGGGATCAATATAAAAATCGCCTGCTTCGCAGTACAGCCCGCTGTCCGTTTGGTATACAAGTGTATTCGCCATCAGCCTTTAATCCACTCCCTAAGAAGTTCTTCGCACCAAATCTTAGTCTCGGCAAGTTTCAAGCCAATGACGCACTTACCACGAAATGAGAACGGCCAAGAATATGAAGAAGGAACCACGGATAAACACAGATGCACACAGATAATTCCAATCTGTGTGCATCTGTGTTTATCCGTGGTTTTCTGAAGCTCTCTTGCGCGAATTGAGCTTGGATGCGTCCTACCAGTTAAGCTTTGTGGGAAAATACTCGGCGACCAAGTCTTCATAAAACGGCCGCAACTCATCAAGATTCGGCTGGACTTCGCACTTGGAATACAGGTCGTATGGGTTGAAGGCGCGCACCCATTTCAAAACTTCTTCATCGTGCTCATTTAACAAGTGCTTGTAAGCGCCTTCGCGATGAACTGGATAGCAGGAATGATAGCGAAGCATCCACAAGGCTTCGTTCGGCAAATAATCTTTGGTCACCAGATACAGATATT
>CAZXHW010000006.1:21913-29040 GCA_964639915.1 uncultured Heliomicrobium sp. | reverse complement strand
GGCGCAAATATGCATAGGTAAAACAGGGTAGAAGCAGGTACGGAGCAAGTACGTAAACTTGCTCCGCCCAATATCCAGGCAGGAACAGATAAAACCACGTCAGCGGATATGCCAATGCAAGTTGCGCCATGGAAAGCAGCGGATACCCGGACAGAATCGTCGGTGTCCACAGCGGCAAAGAACCGTGCCGAATAGCATCAAACGCCACAACACGCAGTGGATACGAATAAACCAGCGAATCGCTGAACACCAGCAACAAGCCTTTCAACGTTGCAGGCCAGAAGAACAAAGTGAAGAAGCCGACTATCACCAGCATCGCGGCGGCTTCACCTTTGAATTTGCCGGATTGCCAGAATCGGCTTAATCGGAATGGTTTGTCAGTCATATTGGGTTCGTGGCTAATTCGATTTTTGCTTCACAGTGAATTCGTAATTGTTTTCCGAAATTGTTTTCCCTGCGCTGTCAGTGACTTTTGCCCACAAAGAATACTTGCCGGGCGCGGCGGCTTTGAAGCTGACGTCCATCAATTTTTTCGACGAATCAGCCGCCAGCGTAACTTTCTGCGGCGCATTGCCGGAAGCGACAACTTGCTTTGATGAGTTTTCAACTCGCCAACTCACTGTCGCATTCGGCACAGCAAACCAGTGATCGTTCACCAACCACAATTCGGTTTTTACTTCATCACCCGATTGCCAGGTGTCGCGGTCGTAAGCGAACGTCGGCAACACCATCTGAAATGAACGCTGCACAGTGAAATACGCCTTCGTCGGTTGGCGATAAAAATCCACCGCCGCCATTGTCACCGAAGGCCACAAATCAATCGCATGAAAATGCAGAATGCCGCCCGAAGGTTCGTACTTGATTCGACGCATTCGTTCAATCGCCAGTTGAAACAACCGCGCAACGTAATCCTGCGTTTGCGGAATATATTGCTGCAACGTCATCCCGTCAGGCGATCCCCAGGCGCGCATCGCTTCAGGGATTTGCAGCTTGCGGAAAATCCATTCTTCTTCATGATCTTTGATCGGCCAATGGTTGGGCAGAAACTTCATAACGCTGTCGTAATTCGGCAACGCTGTTGCGCCAAGCTCCGAAATGAATTTTTCATTGGTTTGCGCATAAGCCCAGATCGTTCCGCCGTACCAACCTTCGTAAATGTGGCCGTCGCCATAACGTCCGGTCGAGCGCTGCACCGGACGCCGCTGCGGATCGAGCGCATATAGCCGCGGTTCCAGATGCTTGGTCAAATCGCGGTAATTTTCCAGCGATTCCTCATCGCTGGTTGCCCACAGCGCAACGGAAGGATGATTGCGGACGTAGCGAATCAACGGGTCGTACAGCCGTGCCGCTTTCAAGCTGAAGTCGCGGTCTTCCGGATAGGCGGCTTCCAGAAAATCCTGAAAGATCAGCACGCCAGATTCGTCGGCTAGGTCATAAAACTCCGGATTGCTGAAGTTGCAATGCAGCCGGATCATGTTGATGTTCATGCCCAGCATCAGTTTGAAGTCACGTTCGTAGTCGGCGCGGCGAACTTCTGACTGAAACAGGTTGTAGTAAAAGTTCGTTCCGCGAATGAACATCCGCTTGCCGTTCAGATAAAACTTCCAGTCAATGTGTTCAATCTCTCGAATGCCAACAGCAAGTGAAGTTTGATCCGAGAGCATATCGCCCGTTTTCACGCGAACATCCAGCGTGTACAGATTCGGTTTTCCGTGATCCCAAGTCCACCACAGTTCAGGCTTTTCCACATGCAGCACAAAGCGGCGAGATGCACCAACGGCTGATAACGGCTCAGAAGTTTGGAGCGTAAAACCGTTTGAAGAAGAGAAGTTTCGCGGTGCCAGACTGAGCGCAATATCGGCTTCAACGGTTTCCTTTGACTCTAGCTTTAGGTCAACGACAACATCGGCGCTGCCGTCTTTGTTCAGACGCGTGTCTACAGCGATGTCTTCGATCTTTACCACACCACGAGCGATCAGCTTGACTGGTCGAACGATGCCAAGCGGCGTGATGTTGTCAGGCTTTTGGTCCACTGCGCCGTACGAACCTTTGATTGTGTAAGGCCGATGCCGCCAGTAATAGCTGATTGGCGTCCACACGCGAACGGCCAAGGTGTTTTCGCCATCGCGGCGCAATTTATCCGTCACATCAAATTCGTAAGGATCAATGTAGCCTTCGTGCCGACCGAGCAGTTCACCGTTCAGATAAACGTCAGCGTGATAATCCGTCGCTTCAAATCGCAGCCACGGCCGTTTTTCACCCACTGCCGGATTCACCGTGAACCTGCGGCGATACCACCATTCCTTTTCGCTGATCCATTCGGCTTCACGCGTGTAAAACTTCGGCGATTCCAGAATTTGCGTGTGGACCGTGCCGGGAACCTGGACAGCCCGCCAAGCCGAATCGTCAAAATTCGTTTGATAAAACCCCTGCTTCTCGCCTTCGGATTTTTCCGCAGAATTTAGTTTCCAAGAACCGCCCAGATCAAAACTCAAAAGTTGTTCGCTTGTCTCTTTCTTGATTTCACTCGCTGGGCGCGTTTGCTGCGTTTCGGATTTGAGATTTGAGGTTTGAGATTGCTCGGAGCTACTGCGAACTGCGAACTGTGAACTGCGAACTGACAAAATGGGTTGTATGAACTTTCGATACTCTTTCCGAGCTTCCAGCACGGTCGTCGTGCCTTTCCAGTTTGGAAACGCGATGGCGATTTCCGAGGAGCGTTTGCCGCCAGCCAATTTGGTCGTTGCATAAAACTGTCTGGAACCAACACCGCGCCATTCAAGCTGTGGATCGAGTTCGTAAAAGCCGATGGCTCCATAATTTTCTTCGCGCTGGTAATAGACCAGATGCTTGCCGGGCAGGTCCGCAAAGTCGTTTGGCGCGATTTTATGATCGGGCGGATTGTCTACTTCCCAGCCGTCCGGAAACTTGGTTTGTTCGGAACCTTCCATCCATTTGTTGAACGGTTCGTAAGGCGTGGCGGAAACAGAGGAAAAGAAGAAGCCGTAGTTTGAATTGGCTTCAGCGCCTTCAATGATGGTTCGCCAATGCAGCACAGGACTGTTTGCAAACCATGTGAATTCCCAGGTTTCACGGCTTGCTCCAAGCTTTGCGCCAGACAATCGAACGCGCGCGCGGAGCGGTCCCGATTCCAGAATTTCAACTTGATCAAAAACGCCGCTGCGAAGTTTGTCGTCCAGAAACGTGCCGAAACCAGCGCTCTTTTTGCCGAAGGCCAGTGGTTCGGCGACATCCGGCGAAGTATCAATCAAGTTGAGCATCCGTTGTTGGCCTTCCGATTTATTGGCCGACTTGTTGAACGCCGCGACCAGCGATGGTTCTGTCTTTTCCAAACCCAAATTGACCATCACGCCGAAACGGTCATTGGCCAGTTCGACTCGGCCAACTCCGACGCGGCGAGCAGTGATGGACTGATTCAGTTCTGTGACCGGTAGGGAGTGTGCATTTGAAGATGACCCGCTTGCTACCGCGCGCGGTAGTGATTCGGCAATCAATCGAAATTCCGGGCGGTCGCCCGGAACAATCGTTGCGGGAAACATCAGCTCCGCCGTTTTGACCGAACCGTCGCTGTGCTTTTCGTTGACGGCGAGTTGCGAGATGACTTCGCGGCCATCAGAGGACAGAACTCGCAACTGATCGGCGCGGGCTTCGCCGATGGCGAAGTTCAATTTGACGGTCACGACTTCGTTGTCGCGGCGATAAATGCCAGTCGGTTCTTCCAGCGTGATGAGCCATTGTTTGGCGGCGCGGGCTTGTGCGCCAGCCGATGACTGGAGCGAAGAACTTTCGAAACGGCAGAAGAAGACTGTCAGCAGCATTGCCATAATCAGCAATGCGCAACGGAAAAGTGTTTTCATAAGGTTATGCGGTTTTCCATCGGCTTCTAATTCAAAAGACTTGCCCCTTATAATGCCGCAGCTAAAGCGGTTACGCATCTGAATAATAGAACAAGACAACGAAAACCTGACAGCGAGAGGAAAGAAGATTGCCTACTCCCGGAACAAACTCACCCAAAAGAGCGCGCTGGAAATGGATTGTGCCTGTTGTGATTGGCCTTGGCCTTTTGGCTGTGTTGGCAGCCCTGCTATTGCGCCCGACGACACAAACGGTAACACCCGTTCTGCAAATTGCGCCCACGGTGGCGGCGATTTCTTGCCTGGGACGCATTGAGCCGGATTTTGAAGTTATCACGCTCGCCGCTCCGTCTGTCAGTCAAACAGGCACGCCGCTGATCGCCGTGCTGAAAATCGAAGAAGGCGATGACATCAAAGTGGGCCAGTTGATTGCGGAACTGGACAATCGCCAGCGGCTGGAAAGTGCCTGGCATGTTGCCACCAGCCGGATCAAGGTGGCCGAACAGCGGTTGGCGCAAATCAAAGCTGGCCCGAAACCTGCCGACCTGTCAGCGCAGCGTACGGAAATTTCCAAGCTTCAAATTGAGCAGGATCATGCGGAAAGCGAATATCGGCGGACAGAGCGACTGTTTCGGAATGGCGATACTGCCAAGGTAGAGCTTGACGCCAGGCGGTTGCAGTTGGAATCGCAACAGAAGTTATTGAAACAAGCCGAAGAGCGGTTGGCCAGTTTGGCTGAAGTCAGGGACGTGGATGTCAATTACGCGCAGGCAGAAATTGATGCCGCCATTGCCGAAGCAAAGCGTGCTAAAACCGAACTGGATCAGGCATTTATTTATTCGCCGATCACCGGTCGTGTCATCAAAATTCATGCCCGCGCAGGAGCGCAAATTGGCAGCGACGGCATTGCGGAAGTCGCCAAAACAGATCGCATGTATGCCGTTGCTGAGGTTTATGAAACGGACATCAGCCGCGTGAAGCTTGGCCAATCGGCGGAAGTCACCAGCGATTCTTTGCCTGAAAAACTGTCAGGCAAGGTCGAGCGCATCGGATTGCGAGCCACCAAAAATTCCGTGCTCAATGCAGACCCGGCCAGCTTTTCCGATAAGCGCGTTGTGGAAGTGAAAGTTCTGTTAGACGAACCGCAGAAAGTCGCCGGACTGATTAACGCGCGCGTCACCGTCGCCATCAAGCCTTAACCCCACTCTGTTTTATGCGCTCACCCCTTCGATTCAATCGCACCATTACGTTTGCTGCTTCGCTGGCGTGGTTTCAACTGGTCGCGGAAAAACGCCGGTTGGCAGCGGCGCTGGCGGGCATTGCGGTCGCAATCATCATGATGCTGATGCAGTTGGGGCTGCGCGAAGCCCTGTTTGACAGTGCCGTCCTTCATTACAGTCGCGTGCGTGGAGATTTGGTGATGATCAGCACGCAATACACGATGCTGCTGCAAACCGGCGGATTTTCTCGCCGCAGGCTGTATCAGGCGGCGGGCCAGGAAGGCGTTGAATCCGTCACTCCCGTTTATCTCAGCCAGGCTCCGTGGAAAAATCCGCAAACCTTGACCGAGCGAAACATTCTGGTGATTGGCTTCGATCCGCATTCGTCACCCATTGATTTGCCAGACGTTCAAGCCAGCCTTAGCAAGATCGAAATCCCGGATGTCGTTCTATTCGACCAGGCTTCGCGTCCTGAATTCGGCGCGGTTGCGCAAGCCTTCGCGCAAACCGGAACGGTGAAAACGGAAGCGGCAGGCCATCAAGTGGAAGTTGGCGGAATATTTACTTTGGGGACTTCATTCGGAGCTGACGGCACGATTCTGGCCAGTGATGTCACGTTTCAGAGAATGTTCCCATCACGCGAACCGGGCGTGATCCAGCTTGGCGTGATTCGGTTGAAGTCCGGCACAAATCCGGAAGCCGTGCGCACCGCTCTTCAAAGTTCGTTGTCCGGCGATGTCAAAATCTTGACGCACGCGGAATTGATCGCTCTGGAAAAACACTACTGGGCGGTCAACACGCCCATCGGCTTTGTCATCACCATGACGCTGATCTTTGGATTGTGTGTGGGCGCGGTGATCCTGTACCAGATTCTTTATACGGACGTTTCCGATCACCTGGCTGAATTCGCCACGCTGAAAGCGATGGGCCACGCGGACAAAAACTTGTTTCTGGTGGTGTTGTTCCAGGCGATTTTGTTGGCGTTGCTGGCGTATTTTCCGTCGTGGCTGATTACCGTTGGTATTTACGCCATTACGAAGCAGGCGACGCATTTGCCCATCGCCATGACCTGGGAGCGCACGGGAATCGTGTTTTTGCTAACGGTTGTGATGTGCAGCATTTCCGGCTTTCTGGCCATGCAAAAACTGCGTTCGGCGGATCCTGCTGAAGTTTTTTAGATTGGTTTTCAACCCAGTATCTGGTTTGCCACAGAGATCACAGAGAACCGGAGCTATTGCACTACCTCAAAATCTCTGTGTGCTCTGTGGCTACCTGTATCCTCATTTATAAACCGATCTAAGTTTAGTAGCGCTGGAAAATCCCTCGACGCAACTTATCGGCGAAGTTCGCATTAAGGTTCAATGTCTCCATAAAATCGGCTTTGCTGAGGCTGTACAGCGTCAGATTTTCTCTGGCAATGATGGTCGCGGCGCGTGGCTGATTTTTCATTAAGGCGAGTTCGCCAAAGTAATCTCCTTCGACCATGATGCGTTCAAAGCGCATTCCGCGTGGCCCATTCTCGTCGTTCAGAAACACATCCACCGACCCTTCACGAATCAGGTAAAACTTGTCGCCTTCGTCTCCCTGGCGAATGATGAACTGACCGGCGACGAATTGTTCCATGGACATTCGTTCGGCGATTTCTTCCAGCATATCCGGCGTCAGCGAAGAGAACGCTGCGCACCTACGCAAGAACTCGCAAATGATAATGGATTCCGCGACCAGCACATTGGAATCAATCTGGCCATCCACCATATTCAGCATTCGATCCGCGACATCCAGAATCCGGTTGTCGTGCGTGACGATGATGATGGTGCTGCCGTTTTCCTTGGCCAGCGCTTGCAGCAAATTCATGACCTGCCGCCCGGTTTCGCGGTCCAGCGCCGCCGTCGGTTCGTCAGCCAGAATCAGTTTGGGACGATTGACCAGCGCGCGCGCAATGGCGACGCGTTGTTTTTGCCCGCCAGACAACTGATCGGGTCGGTAATTCATGCGATGGCTAAGCCCGACTTGTTCCAGCATCTGGATAGCG
>CAZXHW010000006.1:0-21903 GCA_964639915.1 uncultured Heliomicrobium sp. | reverse complement strand
TTTATCCATCTGTCCGCTATTCAACTCCGGAATTAGCTGCAAAGCCGTTTTGACGTTTTGCTGCGCTGAAAGCGAACGGAACAGATTGTGGCCTTGAAAGATGAACCCAATCTGGCGGCGAATCTGGATCAGCTCTCGATTCTCTAAGCCAGCAAGCTGCTGGCCCAATACCTCCAGACTGCCCGTTTGCACGCTTCGCAACCCGCCAATCAACGTCAGCAACGTTGTTTTGCCGGAGCCGGATGGTCCGGTCATGATCACGACTTCGCCCGGAGTCAGATCCAGCGTAATGTCGGCCAGAACGCGTTTATCCGAATCATCCATGCCAAACGAATGGCTCAACTGGTTGATTTGCACAACAGGCGCGACTCTGGACTCAACCATCTTGAGCCGGCCTGTGACAGGTGAAAGGGGAGAAGTACTCATTGAAATCTAAATCGAACCACCGCGGTTATTTCTTTTCGCCGAGCTTCAGTTTGATCTGGCTGATGCTGAAATCCAGCCAGCCGCGTTCGTTGCTGTTGCGGCAGCGTTCGCGCAGCGTTTCCAGTGCTTTCAGCTTTGCCTGCAACGCCGTCTGATTTTTGGGTTCCGCCGTCAGCGCAATGTCGCCGAGGTGCAATGCTTCAACCGCTTGTCCAGCTTGCGCGCGTTCCATCGCCAACTTGGCGACAGCTTCTGCTCCGCCTGCAAGTTTGACCAAGTCTGGATAAACCGCAGCGGCGGGTTTTTCATACATCGTCGCCGGATTCAGATCGAACCAGCCGACATAGCCTTCATAAATTCCGCGCACGGACCAACTCAGTTTGCCGTAGCTTTCGCCGATGTCCAGCGCAGGCGGAAGCTTGATTTCATTCATCAGCGTCCAGACGTCTTTTCCAGCATTCATGCCTTTGACAGTTTCGTCATGAACATACTGAATCGCATCGCGGTAACGCGTTACTCGTTTGACGATTTCGGCGTTGCCGACAATCGGTAAGCCATGGCTTGGCAGGACGATTTCCGGCTTCAGCTCCAAAACCTTGTTTAACGAATTGATGTAATCCAGCGCCCACCGTGGCTGCGTCCCGCGCAAGGTGTAAATGTTCGGGAACGAATCGTAGTAGTTGTCGCCAATGAAGGCCGCTTTGTATTTCGGAATCCAGACCGTCGCGTGGTCGTAAGTTTCGCCCGGCGTGGACATGACGATGAACTTCACGCCGCCCAGTTCGAATTCGTATTTGTCATCAAACAGAATTGTCGGTTCGATCTTCGCGCCGTAATTGCCTGGCCAGGCTGGCGCAGTTGCTGGAACCGGCAATGCGAATTGCGCCGCATTTCGCAAACCATAAAACCCGTTGAGCCGCGTCATATAGTGCTGAAAATCGGCGTGGTTTTTCTGGGCAATGATTTGCGTTCCGGGTTGTTTCCAGGCGGGAATGCCTCCGGTGTGGTCGCCATGCGCGTGCGTCAGGATGATGTATTTGATCGGCCCGGCATTTTCCGCCGTCAGCAAGCGTTTGTGCAGCGCGGAGTTGAACGGCATCGAAGTGTCAATGATGACATTGCCTTCGCTGGTCGTGACCATGAACGTATTGCCGAAACCAATGGCTTGAAAGATGGCTTCGTTGATCTTCAGCGCTTTCTTTTGATCCTGGCCGACGCGAATGGCGGTGATGGGATTCGTTGGCACTTGGTCCTGCTGTGCCATTGAAGTTGTTGCCGTGCAAATCAACAGCATCGGAGCAAAAAGCAGGATGCAGAGACATTTCATCGGGGACTCCTGGGAGCTATTGTTTTTGAAAAATCAGCTTGAAGGTCAGCGTGCCTTGCGGAGATTTCCGGGTGCGAATGATTCTCAAGGTATCACCGACCAATTGCCATTGTTCCAGCGTAGAAATGGTGGCAGGTTTGCCTTCGTTTTCGCCCGTGATGCTGGAATGCAACTCCAGAACTTTGTTGCTTTCCAGCCACTTGGCTTTCAGCTTCATCGTTCCCGCCAGTGGCCTGACGACTTCGATACCGTTTTCGCTGCCATCCAGTTGGTATACCAATTCCTGCGAAGGCTGTTCACGCTGGCGAATGATGATTTTCTGCTCGGCGGTCAGTTGGCTGTCATTCTGCGTGACGACCATGTGAATTTCCGCCTTGCTCAATCCACCTGTTAAGCCGGAGCTTTTTTCCGGAACCAGCACCCAGGTTCCTTCAAATTTTGGAATTGCGGATTTTGCCTGTTTGGTTTGCCCCAAAACCGAAACCGCTGTCAACAACACGAACACAAAAATCGCCGCCGTTTTCATTCTCTTCATCGAATTACCTCTTACCTTGAATTTGCGGGGCAGGGAAGAACGGCGGCGATCTTAACACTGATTGTCGCGAAGGCTCAAAAACGCAGCACGTGATCTTTAACGCGCTGACAGGCTTTCAATTCGATTTCGTTTTTGACGGCTTCGGCTTCTTTGCGAAGCTTGGCGCGCTCGACAGCATCCCAGGCGATGGGAGCTGGCAGTTGCTGGCTGGATATTTCTTCGACGACCGGTTTTGCCAGCAGCCAGTATTTGCCAGGACCTACGTTTGCAAAGCCGAAAATCCCCGTGGTGGTTGTGAGTTCGTAATACCGCAGCAGGTTTTCCGCCGCAGCCGGTTCCGCCGGAACTAGGTGAACGCGCACTCTTGACGGTAGCGTGTCGCCTTCGCGCGCCGAAGCGAGTTTGCCGCTCAGGCTGGCTGCGCCGTCTGTCAATGTGACTGTGACATTGGCCAACCGGTCGCCAGGTTTCAGTGCCAAACCGCTTCGCACCAGATCGGCAGCGATGGCCGATCTGGTCGTGCCGCTGATGGATTTCACAAACCAGTTTTCGTTGCGCGAAGAAACCCTTATCCGTTGAAGGCCGGGAGTCAGGTTGTTGATTTTGAAGTTTCCGTTTTGGTCAGCAGTGGCGCCACGGACCGCAAAGCGCGTAAGCAGGTTTAATGGGTTGCCAGTTTTTTCGCTGAACCAAGTTGTTAGCGAAACGTCGCGCAAATTCACCGGCAGTTTTGGGTCGCAAACGGTGGGCGATTTTTCCACCACAACGCGTCCGCTGATCAATGCCATCGGCGTCATTGTCACAGTCAGACCAGTGATGTCCGTTCCCTTGACCGTGATACGGCGCGGCTCCGAGCGCACAATTTCGTCGGTATCGTAATTGCCGTGTGTCGCCGTCAGGATGTATTCGCCATCAGGAATTCCCTGGATGGAAAAAACAGACTGGCCTGCATTTGGCCGCGCCTGATCGCTGGCTGTCTGCGCTTCGGTGACGGTATGAACCAACGAAACGCTTGCCAGGTTGCTTGTGATCAGGGCTTCGCCGCCAACAACCTTGCCGCTGATGGTTCGCCCGGTTTCGCCGCGGAAGCGAATGTCTATGCCTGAGGTTTCTGTGCCAAGGCTGACATGAACATCAGTCGCCGTGTCGCGCGTCGCCGATGGGTAGTAGGTCGGCGTTTGTCCGTGGTAAGGCGAAAATTGTTGCTGTATCCCCACTCCCATTGTTCCAGTTGAATTTGCCGCGACGACGTATGTTCCCGTCTGCAACCCGTAAATCCGGTAAATGCCACGGTCGTCGGTTGCGCGCTGCGGGCCGGAAACCTGAGCATTTTGTTTATTGCCTTCAGCGTCGCGGACGCGAATCAGCGAAATCGGAATGCTGATAACCGGATTGCCATTTGAATCGGTGACTTGCCCTGTGATAACGCCGCCTTTGACCATCGTGATGGTGATGCTGTCGCCGGGGCGATACCGGCGGCTACGCTCTTCAATCGGTAGAAGCTTTGAAAGGTAACCTTGGGCTGGAAGGGCCGACACGAAATAAGGATGATCCATCAAACCGTTAAACTGAAAATTGCCTTCGGCGTCAGTGCTGGTTTGACGCGAACCTCCTCCGGACGAACCAAGCGCAACCTGGATATTGACCAGCGGTTTGCCGCTTTCGCTGACAACGCGCCCGGTAATCGAACTGCGCTCTTGAGCGGCAACGCCAAACCAACAAACCAGCAAGCAGGCAAAGACGGCAATTATGAACCGTATATTGAAAAGTTTCATTGCTTTTTCCCTTCCGGCGTCAGGTCAATGGTGAATGTGGCTTGAACCTGATTGTTACTAGTGACCACGATGCGTTGAGTTGGTCCCGTAAGCCGTCTGACAGCATTGTTGATTTCCGCTGTGTTTGCTGCGGTATAGTTCGCAGAAAGCCGCACTTGATATTCGCCCGGCATCAACCCTTCAATAACAAAATAACCGCGCGCATCAACCGGGCTATATTTATCTGTGGCATTGGCTGTGGATTGCTTCGCATAAGCCATCAATTGAATTCCTTCCGGTAATTCTCCGCCGACAAAGATGACGCGCCCGCGAATTGCCGCCGTGCTGTGAGCGAAAATGACACGAACATTATTGATCTGCTCACCTGCGCGAATTTGTAGGGTGTCGTCTTTGACGGGAACTCCGTTTTGCTCAATGCGTACAAATGAAAGTCCTACAGTGTTTTCAAAATTCCTCAGTCGCGTTTTTCCCGCCGGAACACCAGCAAGCCGAAAACTTCCATCCGGTTTGACCTGGGTCGAGGTTGCAAAAGAAGGAGCAGCAGAGTTTGGGTCGGCCGCAGTGCCCAACCGGATTTGCGAACGTTTGGCCAGAATGGCCGGATCGTTTGTTCCTTCGAAAATGGCCCAGCCGGTGATTGTCGCGCCGCGTTGCGCGCGAATTTCTATTCCTGATAAGTCGCGGTTAGTAATTTCAACCATGACAGGATCGCTGTAATACTCATCCCGCTCAGAGGCGCTGCGTAGGAAGATGCCGTATTTGCCCGAGCGAAGCCCAGACATATGGAATTCACCGCTGGTGTCAGTTCTCGGCCCGGTTGTTGTCCAGCCGCCAACTTGTCCCGTAGGTGAGCGGACTTGGCCGAACCCCACGAATGTACCGGCAACTGGCTGTCCTGTTTGGTTGTCAATGACACGCCCGGAAATTTCGTAAGCACTGATCATTTTGCTAATGCGAATGTCTACGTCGGATGCTTCCTGGCCTTCTTCCAACTCAATGACTTTGGCTTTGGTTTGGTCCGTAGTGTCGGGATGAAACGTCTGCTCGACAAAGGTACGAGTCCTGACAAAGCTATTGGCATTCCCGTCTTTCAATGGCACGCCGACGCTGACCTGATACTTGCCGGGCGGCAATCCGAAAATGCGGTAAACGCCTCGGTCATCGGTGTTGTTTGCGCTGAAATTCAGCATGTTCTGCGGCACTCGCATGCGGTCACCAACTCTGGCTAACTGAACCTGTATCTCGGCAATCGGTTCGTTGTTTTCGCCCATCACGCTGCCGGTGATGACTGCACCACGCTTCAACTGAAGCTCAATATTTTCGATGGTTTCGCCGCTGGCCACATTCAGCGTTTTTCCCGGCACTACATACGAAAAATCGCTGCTGGAGTAAAAGCCCGGCGTCAAAGCGCTAATCACATATTGCCCGGCGGCAACGTCCGTAAAGCGAAACCTACCGTCGGCATCGGTTTTGGTTCGCGCGGATTGTTGCGGCCCTGGCTGGTTTTGCACCTGCAAACTGACGACGGCATTTCGCATTGGCGAGCCGTTGAGTGTGACACTGCCGCTGATGGTGGCGGTTGTTTCTTTCTTTGGCGTTTGCGCCATTGTGAAAGGGAAGAGGAGGCACAGAGTGAGCAGAGCGGAAAAAAGTCTAAGCATAGAGTTCACTTTCTGATCAGAGAGGTAGCGCAGGTTTTCCAACCTGCGCATGTCGTTCTTGAATAGCCGCTTTGCTGCGTGGCAAGTTCGTCTTCAGCAAGCCTGAGCAGGTTGGAAAACCTGCTCTACCAGCGCAGCGCGTGGTCTTTGATGGGCTGACAGGCTTTCAATTCGATTTCGTTTTTGGCGGCTTCGGCTTCCTTGCGAAGCTTCAGTCGTTCGGCAGCGTCCCAGGCAATTGGCGAAGGGGAACGGTCAACAGGTTCGCTGTCGGCGACCGCTTTTGTCAGCAGCAAGTATTTGCCCGGAGCCAGATTCGTAAAGGCAAAGGAGCCGTCGCTGGCCGCGAGTTTTTCGCTGTAGCGCAGCAAATCTTCGGCGGCAGCCGCTTCAGCGGGAATCAAATGAATTCGCAAACGCGACGGCAATCGCGCGTCTTCTTTGGCGGCGGAAATTTTTCCGCGCAAACTGGCTGCGCCTTCGGCCAAAGTCACATTCACACCGCTGATCTTCTCGCCTTGTTTCAACAAAACTCCATTGCGGGCGATGTCCGTGGCGGGTTTGGCAGCAGGGATCGAAAGCGATTTCACGAACAGGTTTTCGTTCGACAGGTTCAGCCCTAGGCGGTATCTGATGGCATTCAGTTTACGAATTTCGAATTCGCCTTTGTCGCTGACTGCTCCTTCGGCGATGGGAGGCTTACTGGCGGGTTCCTGTTCGCTGCGCATTTTTTCTTCGGGCCGGGCGGCGACGATGATTTCTTCCAGCACGGTTCGGCTTGGTGTTTCGCAAACAGTTTGCGAAGTTTCGATGACGATCCGACCGGCGATGGAACCCAGCGGAAGCATTCGCAAATCCATGCCGGTCATATCGGCGCCTCTGACAGAAATGCGGCGCGGAGCAGAAGCGGCAGGCGTATCGGCGTTGTCTTCATGGGCGATCCGTTCGTAATCGCCATCTGAAACGCCGTAAAAATCGAACCCAATTTCTCCGCCACGCGCAGATACGTATTTCGTTGCAATCACAGTTTGCGTGGCAACGTGTACCAGTTCCACATTGGCAGATTCTTTTGCCCCCACGAGCTTGCCGCTGACGGCGTGGCCGCGTTCGCCCCGATAGCGAATGTCTACGCCGTTGACTTCGCCGCCGCTGGCGACCTGGACTTCGATGGCCGTGTCGCGCGTTGATGAAGGGTAGTAGGTTGGCGCTTCGTTGTCGTACAGCGAAGCTTGGGAATCCCAGTACGGATTGCCGTAATTCGCCAACACCAGATACGTGCCCGGCGGCAGCCCGTAAAACCGATACACGCCTCGGTCGTCAGTTGGCGTTTGGCGGTTGAGCGATTGCGCGCTGACAGGGTTTCCGTCAGCGTCTTTGATCAGAATCGCCGCCAGCGGCATAGCAATCAGCCCTTCACCAGCGGCATTGGTAACGCGGCCAGTGATGACGCCGCCGCGAATCATATTCAGCGTCAAACTTTCACCAATGCGCACCCGGCGAGGTTCCGCGCGTTCGGCCACGGGTTTCGGAGCGGGAATGTAAGCGCGGCCTCCCATCACCTGGGCTGTGTATACGCGCGCAGGCAAATCCGTGAATCGAAAATTGCCTTCGTCATCGGTGCTGGTGGTGCGCGATGGGCTTTGTCGTGTGGCACCGGCGGGATTCAGCCAGACGGTGATGCCTGGAACGCCGGAACCTTCGTCACTGACAACGCGGCCAGTGATTGTGCCTTTGGTTTGCGTTTGCGCCAGTGCAGACACAGACAGCGCGGCGAGCAGGCAAACAGAGCATAGCAAGGCAGAAAACAGAATTCGGTGTTTCATTGATTGCCCTCCGTCCGGGTGAAATTGCTTTCTTTGCGGCTCAGGTCAATCAGCAAATCGGCCTGCGCTTCGGTATTGTTGGCCACGTTGACGCGCTGTTTGATGTTGGTGAGCAACTTCTTGAACTCTTCGTATCCGGGTGGCGGTTCGTTGGAGCGATGAAAAGAGCTGACGTAAATTTCCAACTCTCCGGGCGGCAAACTTTCGATTCTGAAAGTTCCGTTCGGAGCCATTTGGGAAACTCTACCAACAGTGTTGCCTGTGTCAGGGCTGCGCGCTCCGACCAGCAAGGCGACCGTTTCCGGCAACGCTCCTCCAACGATCTGGACTTGCCCGCGCACGACACCGGTTCCATACCCCAGCACCAAACGAACGCCAGTGATTTGTTCACCGGAATTGACCTGGATGCCGTCGCGTTGCGGAACGCCGTCGCGTTCAATGCGCAAAATCGAAAAGCCTTTTGCGGCTTCGTTTGGATAAATCGAAAAGCTGGCTTTGCCGGGCGGCAAGCCTTTCACAGCAAAGCTTCCGTTGGGCGACAGGGTAATGGGCGAGCGATCATCGCGCGCCGTCAGCACTTGACTGCGGACGTTGAAGTAAAACCGCAGCGCGGCAATTTTGTTTGTGATTGCGGGATCGGCTGCACTTTCCAACGTGGCGACGCCGCTGAGCGTGCTGCCGCGATGCAGCTTCAATTCCAGCCCGCCAATGTCTTCATCGGTGATTTCAAACGCCACGGGTTCGCTATAAGAATTGTCGTCTTTTTCGGGTTGCGCGAACGCGACGTATTTGCCGGGCAACACGTTTTGCATGCGAAATTCGCCCGCTGAATCCGTGCGAAAGTTATTTTTGGCCGAAGGCCCCAAGCTGGTTTTATCGGAACTGGAAACGACGCCATAACCGATTTCGACGCCGGAAACGGGCTGGCCGGTTTCGGCATAAGTGACTTTGCCTGCCACATCAAAGTTTTTCTTCAACCCGCCAACGATAATATCAATGCCGCTGGTTTCGCGGCCTTCGGTGACTTCGACCGCTTTAGCCTGGGATTGATCGGTGGCATCCGGGTAATAAGTCATCGGGAAAAAAACGCGCGCCGAAGTCATCGTAATGGAATTTGGCGCCTGGGCAAATCCGATGCTGACCTGGTATCGCCCCGCCGACAATCCGTAAATGCGATAAATTCCACGATCGTCCGTGCCATAAAACATTCCGTTCGGTCCCAAAAACTGGCGTTCCAGTTTGCCCTGGTCATTCAGTTTCGCCAGTCCAATGCTTTCGCCGACGATTGGATTGCCGCGCGTGTCCGTCACCCGACCAGTGATAACGCCACCCAGTTTGAGCGCAATTTCGACTTCGGCATTTTCACCGTCAGACACATTGATTGTTTTGCCTTGCGGGCCAAACTGATTTTCGCTGGGAGCAACGAAGCCCGGAGCAATCGCTCCCAGCACGTACCGTCCGGCTTTCACGCGGTCAAATCGAAAGCGTCCGGCGTCATCGGTTTTGGCGCGCAGCGTGTCTCGCTGGTTGTATTGCGTGGCGGGCTGCAAGGCGACGGAAACGTTGCGCGCCGGTTCGCCTTTCAATGTGACCAGGCCGGAAACAGTTGCCGTGCCTTCTCTTGGTGGAACTTGTGCCAACAGGGGCGAGGCAAGCGTGGCAACAATCAACAGAAATGCAATTCGGTTGAACATGGCGGATGCTCCTTCTAACGCAGCACGTGATCTTTGACGCGCTGGCAGGCTTTCAAATCAATTTCGTTTTTGGCGGCTTCGGCTTCCTTGCGAAGCTTCAATCGTTCGGCGGCATCCCAGGCAACGGGCGATGGCAAACGGTCAGAAGATTCGTTGTCGGCGACCGCTTTTGCCAGCAAGAAGTATTTTCCTGGCGCAAGGTTGGTAAAGGCGAACGATGCGTCAGTCGTCAGCACTTCTTTGTAGCGCAACACATTATCGCCAGCCGTCGGTTCCGCCGGAACCAGATGGATGCGAACGCGAGAAGAATTTCTGCCGCCAGGTTTCACTTCGATTTTGCCGCGCAAGCTTGCGGCTCCGTCGGCGATGGTAACGTTTACGCCGCGTAGTTTTTCACCCGGTTTTAGCAAGATTCCTGAACGGGCGAAATCCGTTGAGGAAGGTTTGGCTGCCGCAGGGGGCAAACTTGCCGCAATGGATTTCACGTACAAGGTTTCATTCGGCAGGTTGGGTTCCAAACGATATGATCCCGGCGCAATGCCGATCAAGCTGAATTCGCCCTTGTCGTTGGGCGCGATGGTTGGCAGAAAAATCGGGCTGACAGAAGGCGGTTCCGGCGATGGCTTTTCTTCACGGTTCAAGCTGAGCGCCATTTCTTCGACCGTTGCTTTGGCTTTCGGATCGCAGGCATTTGTTGCGGGTTCAAGAGTGACCCGTCCAGCGATGGAGGCCATCATCACCAGCCGTAACTCAAGGCCCGTCACATCATTTCCTCTGACCGTGATGCGCAGCGGTTCTGAGCGAAAATTGTCATCCCCAGTCTCACCGCTGCTGGTGGCAACGATTTCGTATTCGCCATCGGCAATTCCGTACATTGCAAATCCGCTTTCGGTTTCCAGTCTTTGCGTGTAGGTCAGAGCAGTCACTGCGCCGGAAGGACGGCTGTAAAGCATCACCGCCGAAATTGGGAAGATGTTTCCGCTTTGGGTGGTGCCGCCAATGACTTTGCCACTGACGGCGTGTCCACGGTCGCCACGATGGCGCAGATCAATTCCGCTGGATTCGGTACCGTTGGAGACCACGACTTCGGTCGCAGCGTCGCGCGTAGACGAGGGGTAATACGTGGGCGACAAATCTCCGTAAGCGGTGACTCCGCTGGCCCCGGAAATCGTCAGGTTGGCCACGACAAGGTAAACGCCAGGTCGCAAGCCGTAAATGCGATATACGCCGCGATCATCTGTCAGACGGTTCCGACTGGCATACGAAACGTTCGTTTTGTTGCCTTCCGTGTCTCGGATGCGGATGGCTGTAACGCTGACACTAACCATCGGCTCGCCATTGGCATTGGTGACGCGCCCGGTGATGACGCCGCCCTTGGTCATTCTGATGGTTGCCGTATCGCCAATTCGATAAAGCTGGGGACGGTTCGGATCGGCAGCCGTTTGCAAAACATGGCCGCGCGCCGCCTGAACGCTGATTCGGTACACCAATGGCGACAGATTGGTGAATTGAAAATTGCCCTCGGCATCGCTGACAACACTTTTCAGGGAACCGCCCGGCGATGGCGGCAATCCGCCGGAATAGGCTTCGATGGCCAAAGTGATGCCGGATAAACCTGCACCTTCTTCATTCAGGACTCGCCCGCTGATCGTTCCGCGAGTTTGCGCTGAAGTTGAAAGGCTCAGAACAGCTAGCAAAAAAGTGAGGATGGCAAGGCCGCAGCATTTCGCGGGAAGGTTGTGCTTCATCGGTCGCCCTCCTTTTTGCTCAGATCAATCACCAGTTCCGTTTGTGTTTCGCCGGTAGCCGCAACATTAACGCGCTGAGAAAACTGCCGAAGCAGTCCCATCACACGGGTTGTTTCCGGAGTTGGCGTGGAACGTAGCAACAACAAAATTCCAACCTCGTATTCTCCCGCAGCCAGATCAGTAATTACGAATTGCCCGCGCGCATCTATCGGAGCGCCGCTTCCACTCGCCGATGTTCCTCCGACTTTGTAGGTAAAAACCCGATACGTTGTGTTTTCCGGCGGAGCACCGCCAATAAATTTCACCTGTCCGCGCAAAACACCCATCGCAGAACTGAAAATCAAACGCACGTTGGTTGAGTGTTCACCAGCTTGCAGGTCGAGAAAGTCTTTGACGTAGACGCCGTTGTATTCAATTCGCGATAACGCTAACCCCGGCAATCGTGGAAAAGTGGTTAAGGACACTTTCCCGGGTTTCAAACCACCGATGCGAAAACTGCCGTCGGGAGCAATTTTGGAAGTGCGGCCAACAGGAACGGCTTCACGGGACGCCGAATAAACGCTGACGCTTAGCTGCGAAAGTTTGCCCCGGTTATGGGGATCGTCTGTGCCTTCAAGGATGGCTTTGCCGCTGATTGCGATGCCGCGAAGCGCTTTGATTTCCAGGCCGGTGAGATTGCTTTCGCCGACTTCAAACGGCGTGGCTTCGCTGTAAAATTCGCTGGGCGCGTCCGGAGCCGAACTGATGAATGCCGCATACTTGCCCGGCATCAGGCCACGAAATTCAAACTCTCCCTGTGCATTGGCGAACACATCATTGAGCGCATAGGCGTCCAATCTTCCGCCACGCGTGGGTGTACCGAATCCCATCTTGACTCCGGCGACAGGCTGCCCGGTTTCGGCGTCCACAACCTTGCCCAGAACGTCGAATACCTCTTTCGCTCCGCCGACTTTGATATCCACGTTGGTCGCTACCGAACCTTCGCTGACTTCAATGATTTTGGCTTCGGTCTCATTGGGCGTGCCAGGAAAAAATGTCTGTGGCAAGTAATTTCGCGCTCCGATGTTTTGTAAACCGCCTGCCTGAGAAGCTTCGCCGATGCTGACTTTGTACTTTCCGGCTGGCAGCGCAAATAAACGGTAAGCTCCCAAATCGTCTGTTCGGAAGTACTGGGAAATTTCCGACGTAACGTAGCCGATGAACCTTCCGCTGGTGTCTTGCCGGGTCAGCTTGATTGTCGTTTCGACCACCGGATTGCTTTGCGCGTCGGTGATGCGTCCGGCAATGACGCCGCCACGTTTCAACTGCAAATCCAGGTTTTCGATGGTTTCGCCGTCTGAAATGCTCAGGGCTTTTCCCTGTGCGCCATAAGGAGAATCGCTTGGGGCGATCAAACCAGGTGCAAGCGCAGTAATCAGATACTGGCCTGCATTGATACCGGAAAAGCGAAAGCGGCCATCGGCATCGGTTCTTGTCCGGCGAAGCTTGTTCATATCAGGAAGCTCTGTGCGCGTTTGCAGTTGCAGGGCAACGGCAACGCCAGATGCCGGTTCGCCTTTGAGCGTCACGCGGCCAGAAACGATTGCGGTGCCTTCTTTCGTTTGGGATTGAGCGAAGGCAAAGCCGGTCAGTAACAAGAGCAGGATCGAGGTACGATTCAACACGTCTGTTGCTCCTTTTTGGGGTAGCGCAGGTTTTCTAACCTGCGCCTGACGTTCTTAGAAAACGAGCTTGTTCCTCGGCAAATTTGACTGGCGTGAACATGAGCAGGCCCGGAAAACCCGCTCTACCAGCGCAGCACGTGATCTTTGACGCGCTGGCAGGTTTTCAATTCGATTTCGTTTTTGGCGGCTTCGGCTTCTTTGCGAAGCTTGGCGCGTTCGGCGGTATCCCAGGCAACGGGCGAAGGCAAGCGATCAGAGGATTCGCTCTCAGCAACTGCTTTTGCCAGCAGCCAGTATTTGCCCGGCGCAAGATTGGTGAAGGCGAACAAGGCGTCCGTCGTTAGAAATTCTCGATAGCGCAACACGTCTTCGCTAGCCGTTGTTTCTGCCGGAACCAAGTGAACGCGCAAACGGGAAGGGAATTTGCCGCCCGGTTTGACTTCGATTTTGCCGCGCAAGCTTGAAGCTCCGTCGGCGATGGTAACGGTCACGCCGCTGAGTTTTTCACCGGCTTTCAGCAAGGCTCCGGCGCGCGCCAGATCGCTGGTGGTTGCAGCAGGTTTGGCTGCTGCGGTTCCTGTGGAAGACGCCGAAGTGATGGATTTGACGAACCGGTTTTCGCTGGGCAAGTTGGGTTCAATTCGATACCGGCCAGCCGCCAAAGCGTTCATTTTGAATTCGCTTTTTTCGTTGGGCACAAAAGTCTGCTGATAACGGATTGCTTGTCCGGCTGTGTCTGTAGCTTTCTCTTCGCGGCGCGCGCTGAGCGCCAATTCTTCTAGCGAAGTTTTTGCTTTTGGTTCGCAAGCGTTTGGCGTGGCTTCGAGAATAACGCGCCCGTTGATGGAAGCCATCGGCAGCATCCGTAATTCAATGCCGGTCACATCCGCGCCCCTGACTGTCACGCGACGCGGTTCCGAGCGAGCGCTGCCGTCACCATCCTGACTGCCCTGATCCGCAATTAGTTCGTATTCGCCGTCGGAAATGCCCAGAAATGAAAATCCATTTTCTTCGTCTCCTGGCCTTACTAGCCCAACGCCCGCATAGGTTCCACCAGGATACGTCAACAACGTGATGTTGCTCATAAACGTCACTGGTCCTGTGGAATCAGGGTTTCCGACTGTTTTGCCGCTGATGACATGGCCTTGATCGCCTCGATGACGAATATCCACGCCGGAAATTTCCATCCCAGCTTGAACCATGACTTCGGTTGCTGTATCACGCGGCGACGAAGGATGGTAAGTCGGCGCATCACCGTCAGTGGGCGATTGCATGCTGTAGTACGCCGAACTGTGATTGACCGCGACGACATAGGTTCCAGGCAATAACCCATAGACTCTGTACACGCCCCGATCATCCGTCATTCGCATACGGTAGTAGGATTGAGACCGAATCGGCACGCCATCAGCGTCGCGAATGCGAAATGCTGCGACGTAAATTCCGATCATCGGATCGCCATTGGCGTAACTGACTCGTCCGGTGATTACTCCGCCGCGCGACAAACGGATGAGGGCGCTGTCACCCAGCCGGTACACTGGTGCTGGTGAATTTGGCGGGCGCGGAGATTGCACATACCCACGCGATTCCATCACAGTGATCGAATAGCTGCGTGCGGGCAGATTGGGGAATTGAAAATTGCCTTCTTCGTCCGTTAGGGCTGTTTTGAAAGAACGAGCGACTGGACTGCTGGAATAGGCTGAAAGCATTACCGTCACCCCGGACACGGGGGCGCCTTCATCGGTAATAACCCGCCCAGTGATTGTTCCGCGTAATTGTTGGGCGCTGGTTGGCAACGACATGGCAGCCAAAATCAGCCATGCAAATGAAATGTCGCGGAAAAGTCGGATGAAAGTTTTCATTTGTCGTTCTCCATTTGGCTGAGGTCCACGGTAAATTCGGTCGTCATTTCGCTGTTGCCAATTGTGATGCGGTGCGTGCGTTTTCCCAAAAACTCTATCAGCTTGCCCAGTTCTGGCGTACGCATTTGAATGTAAGCAGTAAGCATCAATTCATATTCGCCTGGAGGCATATTCCTCAGGATGAATTGGTTGCGTGTATCTACCGGAAGGTAAAACTCACTTCCTGATCCGCCCAGAATCTTGACTCTCAGCCCCAAGTTCAAACCCGCAGGCGCCGAGCCGCCGATAAACTTGATTTGTCCTCGAACAAGACCAGTGCCGTAGCCGAAAACGACGCGGAGATTGGTGATATTTTCGCCTTGTTGAATATCCAGCCCATCAGTGATGGGAACACCGTCGCGTTCGACGCGAATCTGTTTCAAGCCTTCTCCGGGTGCGTACGCTTTGATGTCAGCTTTGCCTGGCTTTACGCCGCTGAATCGGAAACTGCCGTTGGCGGCGGGTCTGGCGCTACGGCTGCTCGTATTCGATTGCGACGAGCCATAGATCAGATTGAGATTGGTGCTGGATAGCTGTTTTAGAATTGCCGGATCATTGGTTCCTTCAACGATGGCTATGCCGCTGACCGAACCGCCGCGATGCGCTTTGACCTCGATGCCGGTCAGATCGCCGTCGGTGACTTCGACTTGCGTCTGGTCGCTGTAAAAATCTGTTGTTTGGGAATCAAATCGCGAATCGGCAAATACGGCATATTTGCCCGGTAATACCCCTTGAATCTGGTATTCGCCCTGCGCGTCCGTCGAAGCCATCCCGCCAAAGGAATTCATAATGCCGCCGTTGGGCATTACAGTACCGTAGCCGAGTCGAATGCCCGCGACCGGCTGACCTGTTGCGGCTTCGATGACTCGGCCAGAAATGTCGTAGGTTTTTTTGGACTCGGCGATTTTGATGTCAACGCCAGTCGCTTCCGCTCCTTCGCTCAGGTCAACGATTTTTGCCTGTTTTTCGTCCGTGGTGTCTGGATGAAACGTTTTGGCGAAATAGAGCCGAGACATTTCCGGAACTCCCCCATCCAGCGGCGAATAGCCCATGCTGACTTTGTATTTTCCGGTAGGCAGGCTGTAAATTCGGTAAACGCCGCGATCATCAGTACGCGTCATTTCGCCACCAACGTTAAATGGAGTGAAATTGCCGCGCGCATCCAATTTCATCAATCGCACATTTTTTTCGACGATGGGGTTGCCGGATGAATCCGTGACTCGCCCCGTGATGACCGCACCGCTTTTCAATCGCAGTTCTATGCTTTCCAGGTTTTCCCCATCGGTCAATGTCACCATCTTGCCGGTGACGAGCTGCGAATCGTCGGCAGAAACAAAGCCCGCCGCCAGCGCCACGATTCGGTATTGCCCGGCGTTCAGGCTGGAAAAGCTGAAGCGGCCTTCATTGTCGGTTTTGACACGCGAGTATTTACTGCGATCCGGGACGTACGGAGCGCCGCCGGGGCCGCTTTGCTGCGGCTGCAAGCCGACAGAAACTCCGGCAGCCGGTTCGCCTTTTAAGGTGACGCGTCCGGAAATGGCAGCAGTGCCGATTTTAGTTGGTGTTTGGGCAAAGATTGGAACGCTGAGAAGCAACGTCAGCGTTAGGAACAGCGAAGTGCGGATGAACATGGCCGTGACTCCTGGTTGGATGTAGCGCAGGTTTTCCAACCTGCGCCTGACTTTCTTGAAAACGATTTTGTTGCTCGGCAGATTTGTTTAGAGAAAACATGAGCAGGTTGGAAAACCTGCTCTACCAGCGCAGCACGTGATCTTTCACGCGCTGGCAGGGCTTTAATTCGAGTTCGTTGTTGGCGGCTTCGGCGTCTTTTCTTAATTTCAGGCGTTCGGTCGCATCGAATGCCGCAGGGCGTGAGTTGTCTTTTTCGGTGTCGGTGATGGAACGCGCCAGCAAGCGGTACTTGCCTGGCGCAAGGTGTTTGAATTCAAACGAACCGTCTTTTTCAGTGAAATCTTCGCGGTAGCGCAGCACGTCGTCTGCCGCCGTCGCTTCCGCCGGAACCAAATGGACTCGCAAATTGCCGGGCAAGTTCCCGCCTTCTTTTGGTGTGACGCGTCCAGACAAGGTGGCTGCGCCTTCGGCAAGCGTGATTTCCAGACTGGAAATTTTCTCTCCCGCTTTCAGGACGAGCGGCGTGCGCGCTGCATCCGTTTTGCTTTTGGCCGTTCCGCTGGCCGGAAGTGTCATCGAACGAATGAACCAGGTTTCGCCGGGCAAGTCAGGTTCGATGCGATACGAATCCGGCTCCAGATTGAGAAGCGTGAACTCACCTTTTTCGTTTGGGGCGATGGGCCGCTCAAAGGTTTCGTCAATTTCGGCCAGCAAAGCATTTAGCGAGCGCGGGTTGCGAAGCAGGCTTTTCGAACGGACCAGAATTTCTTCGATGGATGACGGCGTTTTGATTTCGCATTTGGCTTCGCCAGCCTTGGCCGGTTCCAGGATAATGCGCCCGCTGATCACGCCATACGCGGTCAATCGCAGGCTTAGCCCTGTGACATCCGCGCCTTTGACGGAAACTCGTTGCGGCGCAGACCCGGAGCCGCCTTCATCGTTGCGGCCACTCATTCGAGCATATAGTTCGTACTCTCCGTCCGGAATGCCGAAAAAGACAAAGGTTTTTGTTTGATCTGCGGAGGTGCTTGAAACGACTTGTTTGGTTGCCGCGTGAAGCAGCCCTACGCCAGCGCTGCTGAATGGATGCGATGGGTCGGTTGCGCCGGAAACGGTTCCGCTGATGGCGTGGCCCATATCGCCTCTGTGACGAACGTCTATGCCGGTAACTTCGTCCCCAGGACGAACGGTAATTTCCATCGCCGTGTCGCGCGTTGTTGAAGGGTAAAACGTCGGAGCTTCATCATCGCCACCGCCAAGCCAACGTTCGACAGAGCTTGATTCAATGCTGACAATGTAAATGCCAGGCAACAAGCCGTACACGCGGTAAATGCCACGGTCATCCGTTTGAAACTCACTCCTCCACATCGAAGATTCGCCGTTACGAACTGTTTTACCGTTCAAATCACGCAAACGTTGAATTTTTACTTGAGCGCCGACAAGCAGTTCGCCGGTTGCATCGGTCACGCGACCGGTAATAACGCCGCCTTTGACCAGACGAATTGTGGCAGTTTCTCCGGGGCGATAGTGCCTGGCCGACGCGTCGTCCCCCGAAACATAACCGGGCGTAAGCGCGGAAATGGCATATGATCCCGGTGCGATTCCCGCCAATTTGAAACTACCCGTTTCATCACACTGTACTCTTTGCTCATCGCTATTGTTGCGAATGCCGACAGGCGTAATCTCAACCATCGCTCCGGCGGCGGGTTGGCCATCCTCCAACAGAACTCGTCCGCTAAGCGAGAGTTCAGTTTTTGCCTGTGCGAAAGCCAAACTGCAAAGCAAGATCAGCCAAAGCGAAACGAACGTGATCCGGGATCGTCCAATCATCAACGTTCCTCCTGCTCTTTGCGGGCGGGGTCATACGTCAACGTGACGCGGGCTTCTGTGCCTGAAGTAACGTTGACTCGCTGTTTGACCAGCGTTCGCATTTCGTAACTGTCCCCATTGGTTCGGCTGAAATTGTTGAGTTGAAGTTCGTATTCGCCTGTGGGCAGGTTGGTCAGTTCAAACCGGCCTTTGTCGTCCAGTTGCGCGCTGAAGCCGCGACTGGCTGTGTTTCCAACGATCCTGGCTTCGATGTAATTGGACACGCCACCAAACGGCTGCCCTCCGACAATCTGCACCTGACCTCGAATGACGCCTGTGCCTGCGGAAAAGACCAGCCGCAAATCGGTAACCTTTTCGCCCTTGCCCAATTCGACGAATTCTTTGATTTCCGCGCCGCCGCGCTCAATCCGTGAAAGATTTAGTCCAGAAGGGGTATGCACGCCAATTCGCAGTTTGCCGGGCGCGATTCCGGTAATCAGGAAGCTGCCATCGGGTTTCAGCGGCAATTGATGGTGCGAGGCAGGTTGATCCATCTGATCCTGTGGGCCATTGATTTCGGTGTGAGCGTAAATTTGGACTCGTGCGAGCAAGGATTTCGTCGCCGGGTCGTTGGAGCTTTCAATGACGCTGATTCCACTGAGCACGCCGCCACGCGCGGCTTTGATTTCCACACCGGAAACATTGCCGTCCACAATTTCAAAGGTCATCGGCTCCGCGTAAAAATCGCTGACTTCCATCCACCCGGCAGAAAGGCTTGTCTTATATTTTCCGCGCGCCAAGCCGGTCAGCCGAAAATTTCCAAGGCGGTCAGCCTGGGAATAACTGCTGCTTCCACCTCGATCCTCATCGTTGTTTTCCTGATTTGAATAAATCTTGTTTGCGCCGACATGAAGGTTGGGGATTGGCTTACCGGTATCAGCTTCGATGACGCGACCGAGGGCTTCGTAACGTTTGCGCGAAACGCCCAGCCGGATGTTGATATCGGTGACTTCTTTTCCAGCACTGACTTCGATGATTTTGGCCTGGCTTGCGCTTGTGGCGTCCGGATAAAACGTTGAAGGGTATTTAGTTGCGGTAAAAAAATCGCCATCACCGCCTGCGGCCAGCACATAACTTCCCGCAGGCAAGCCGTAAATGCGAAAAATGCCTCGATCATCAGTTGAGCGGTCCCCAAACTCGCCGCCAGGATTTTGAAAGCTACGGCGGCCCTCTGGCAGCGCCGTTACCTGAAGTATTCGCACAGAATTCGCGATGACCGGGCGACCCTCTGAATCGGTGATTTGACCTGTAATGACGCCTCCACGAACGAGCGAAAAGTCCACCTTTTCGCGCGATTCGCCCGCGTCCATCGTCACCATTTTCGGTTCAAAATTTGTTTGGGTGCCGTCGGCGTAGACAAACGCTTTAGAGGCGGAAACGATCATGTACCTTCCGGGCGGCAGGTTGGTAATCTGGTATCTGCCTTCGGCATCGGTGCGGGTTTTGAAACTTGTTCGGCTGATAGAACCGTCCGCTTGCTGCCGCAAGGTTGGAGGCGATTCCAGGTTCATCGGGATTTCAACGGCGGAAATCGAAACGTTTGCCGCCGGTTGGCCATTGATGGTGACTCGTCCGTAGAGGGAACAATTGCGCGGTCGCGCATCGCGCTGCAATTCGGCAGGCCGTGTTTGCGCGATTGCCAAAACAGCAAGCAGGGAGAAGAGGATTGGCAAACCGAAAAGCCTGACAAAGGAATTGGGCTGCATAATGAACTCCCGGAATCATGGCCAAGCATCATTCACGTATCGGAAGCAACTTGCAGTACGCCGCAATCTCGCTGGCGGAGTAGCAAGATGAGTTCCTGATTGTTTTAGCTTCGCGCCAAACCCTGGCTGGCGCGCCTTGACGCTATCGAATCTGCGAAAAAGGAGTTGGGCGCAAAAACGACGCGTGGATATTAGACACTGCCTCCGGATCCGTCCAGCCCGGTTTGCTTTTGACGCGCGCCCAATCCGGATTGGCGCGGAACGCGTCCCAGGCTTTTTCCCGCGCCGCCATATTGTCGTAACCAATCATATATGTCAGCGATGGAAGCCGCGTCCCAATCACGCCTTCGCCAAAAAAGACCGGCAGCATTCCACAGGCGCGGAAAATCTTGATCTCTTCCTGGTTGAACATGTCCACTTTGTTCCGCAGCGAAAATGCGTTACGCGATTCATAGGTGCGAAGTTCAAACAGCCTTGGCGGCTGTTTCTCGGCAATCGGCGGCAATTCGACTTTCAAATGCGAATCGAAGGCTTTGAGCACCGTGGATTCGTAGCGAACGTAAGGCATATCGCTGGAAGTCTCAAAATCCTGCCAGGCTTTCAAGAAACCCTTGTCGCTGCCAGCGGTCATCGCCGATTGCATATCGGCCAGCGACTTGTAATCAATCACGACGATCAGCGCGGGGCCTGATTGGCCTGATACCACGTTAAAGCATCCAATCGGACCAACGCCCAGTTTTTGCATGTGCGGCAAAAAGTGGCTTTGAAAAAAGTCGTTGATCTTTGCAGGCTGGATGTCGTTTCGCAGTTGATAAGTTCGCAGTTCGTAAAAGTGATTTGCTTCGGCGGCGGATGAAGCATTGATTTCGGAAGCTCCGGCAATTCCCGCAGCCAAACCGGTTTTCAAAACGTCTCGGCGATTCATTCGATCTCCTAAAAGGGTGGGTGGGACAGGTTCTCAACCTGTCAGAGTTCCAAACGGACAGGGTGAGAACCTGCCCCACCTGTTCGCGAAGAGTGTTTTCGACGGGCGAAGTATTGTCTTTCAGCCGCGCTTGTTCAACAATCCGCGCGCATTTTCAGACCTTCAATCTAAACCAAAGGAACAAATACGAATGACTCAGGAATCTTGGGCTGACCGCTTTGCGCGAGTGATGGGCAGAATTGTGCCGGATGCCATTACGGCAGCAATTTTCTTGCTGGCGGCGTTGTTTGTCACTGCCATCGCCGTTGGCAATTCGTTTTCGACGACGATGGATGCCTGGTATCGCGGGTTGTGGATGCTGTTGCCGTTCACCATGCAGATGACGTTGATCATCACGCTCAGTTCCGTGGTCGGGCAGTCTCCGATGTTTCGAAAGCTGGTGGCTGCGTTGGCGAGAAGGCCGAAAACCACCAATCAAGTCATCATCGGAGCGGTGTTGTTGAATGCATCGCTTTCGTATTTTTACTGGGGACTGGGCGTCGCTTTGGGGCCGATCATTGCCATTAACTTTGCGCGCGAAGCCGAGCAGAAAAAGATCAAAGTGGATTTTCTGTTTCTGCTAGCGACGGTTTGGGCTGCAAATGCCGTCTGGCAGTTTGGATTGTCTGCCAGCGCTCCTTTGTTGATGGCGACGCCGGGGCATTTTCTGGAAGGCTTGATTGGCGTGCTTCCGCTCAGCACAACCATCTGGTCTCCAGCTTCGATCATTCACGAAGTTGTGTTTATGGTTGCGTTGCTGATCGTCGGGTGCTGGTTGATGCCGAAACGCATGCGCCCCTTGTCTGAATTTCCCGAAGCCAACAAACTGGCCGACCCGGAAGTCCCATCAGAAGATCAGCCCGAAAACTTTTCTGAACGGTTGGAGCGAAGCTCAATCATCACATTGATTTTTTGCCTGGCTGTGGCGGCCTGGCTTTGGTACCACTTCATCACCAAACGAAACAGTCTGGACATCAATTCGCTGAACGCGATTTTCCTTTTGCTTGCATTCCTGCTGCATCGCAACGTGCATCGGTTTACCAAAGCCTTGCAGCACGCAATTCTGTCCGCCTGGCCAGTGGTGGTGATTTATCACTTGTACGCCGGAGTCGCCGGGCTGATTCAATTTACGACGCTGGGGGAAAAGATGGCCGGGATGATTGCTGCGGTTTCGACGCCGT
>CAZXHW010000005.1:0-29721 GCA_964639915.1 uncultured Heliomicrobium sp. | reverse complement strand
GGCGGAAAATGAAGAAGATTGTTTGCGGGTGATCCGCGAACTGCTGTCGTTTATGCCGTCGAATAACACGGACGATCCTCCGCGTGTGGCATGTGAAGATCCGGTTGATCGCAGCGACGAAGCTCTGAACACAGTCGTTCCGCCGGAATCGAACAAGCCATACGACATTCGCCAGATCATCACCAAGGTTGTGGACAACGCCTACTTCTTTGAGATTCAGGAGCATTTCGCCCGCAACATCGTCATCGGTTTTGCGCGGCTGAATGGCCAGTCGGTTGGCATCGTCGCCAACCAGCCGAACTTTCTGGCTGGAGTTTTGGACATTGACGCTTCGGTCAAAGCGGCGCGGTTCGTTCGGTTTTGCGACTGTTTCAACATCTCGATCATCACTTTTGAAGATGTGCCAGGCTTCCTGCCCGGAGTCAGTCAGGAATACGGCGGCATCATTCGCCACGGAGCCAAGCTGCTGTACGCATACGCCGAAGCAACTGTGCCGAAAATCACGGTCGTCACTCGCAAAGCCTATGGCGGCGCGTATTGCGTGATGGGATCAAAGCATTGCCGCACGGACGTCAACTTTGCGTATCCAACAGCGGAAATTGCGGTAATGGGTGCCGAAGGTGCAGTCGGGATTCTTTATCGCCGTGAACTTTCCAGCGCTTCCGATTTACAAGCTGCTCGTAAAGAGAAAATTGAGGAATATCAGGACAAGTTCGCTTCGCCGTACGTTGCCGCCGAACGCGGCTTTGTGGATGAAGTCATCGAACCGAAACACACGCGGCGAAAACTGATTCGCGCATTGAAGTTGCTGGAAAACAAGCGCGACACAAATCCTCCGCGCAAGCACGGGAACATTCCGCTGTAAGCCTGGTTTTTGCGTTCCAACAATCTGCCAACTATGATTTCGGCAATGTCTAACAAACTTAGATTCAAAATCGTTTTTCTGGCTGTGTGCCTGATTGTTTTGCCGACGGTGAAAGCAATGGCGGCAGATGTCGTCATTGTGATGCCCTTCGAAAATCGCTCGCAATCAGCGCAGCACAATTGGATTCGGGAAAGCTTCGCCATTTTGCTGGCTGATATTCTGGACGCGCCGGGCGTGATGGTGATCAGTTCGGAAGAGCGTGCGCAGGCTTTTGAGCAGGTCGGCTTAAATCCAGCAGATCTATTGACGCGCGCGGCGATGATTCGTGTTGCCGAAGCCTCCAAAGCGAACCTGGCCATCATTGGCGAATACGACATTGGCGGCGATAAACAGAATGTTTCAATTGCCATCTCAGCTCGGCTGATTGAAACGCAAGCCGGGCGATTGATTGGCAATAAAGTTTTCAATTTCAGCGGCCCGCTGTCCGATTTGCAGCAGATGCAAGGGCAACTAGCCTGGCACGTTTTGTACGAACGCAACCCTTCGCTGAGTTACACCAAGGAACAGTTGGTTCGCCGCGCTACAAAAGTTCCGCCCCGCGCGTATGAAAGTTATGTCAAAGGCATTCAGACGCTTGATCTTAAATTGCGCGAAACCTTTTTGAAGCGGGCAATTCAGGAACACGACAGCGCCGGAGCGGCCGGGCATTACGCCCAGGCGATTTACGAACTCGGGTTGCTGAATTACCGGCAGACGGATTTTGAAGAAGCAGTCGGGATGCTCAAGCAACTGTCCAAAGACGATCCACATTACGAAGAAAGTCTGTTTTACCTGGGGCTGGCGGCATTCAAATCCGGTGCTTATGACACCTCGGCTGCTGCGCTTGAAACATTGGCTACAATTGCTCCTCTGACGGAAGTCTTGAATAACGCCGGAGCCGCGCTTGCAGCCAAGGGAGAAAATGCGCGCGCGCTTAGCTATTTGCAGCGCGCAATTACGAATAATTCCAACGACGGAACTTACAGATTCAACTACGGGTACGCTGCCTGGCGAAACCAGGGCTTTGAAGATGCCGCTCAACAGTTGCGCGCTGCCGTCGGATTTAACCAGCGAGATGGCGAAGCGTGGTATGTGTTGTCGAAAGCTCTGGCTTCAGCAGGAAAAACCGATGATGCCGTCAAAGCTGACAATGAAGCCAAGCGGTACCTAAGCGCTTATGCGCGCTGGGCGGTCGCGCCTGACAAAATTCCGGCGCTTGCCCGAATGAAAGAAGAATTGAATCCGGCTGAATTGGCGAAATTCGCCCGCCAGCAAACGCCCCAAACATCTCACGCAACGCCGCAGCAGATCGCCCAACAGCAGACCCTGGATCGCATTCGCCAGTTGATTGCTTCAAACAAAGAGGCCGAAGCGATGACAGAGTTGCAGCAATTGCTGGCTGTGGATACGGCAAATGCCGATGGGTATTTTCTGCGCGGGGTCATTCATTCGCATCGCAACGAAACCGAAAATGCTCTGAAATCATTTCACGCAGCGGTTTCCTGGAATCCGAGGCTGATTGAAGCGCACATCATGCTGGGCCGGATTTACCTGTCCCGCAACGATCGCGCCAGAGCTTTGGCGCACTGCAAGCAAGCTTTGGATATTGACCCGCAAAACCGCGATGCGGTTTCCTTGAAGCAGCAGATCGAAATCGGAAAGTGATTCCATTACTCAACCAGTCCCCGCACTTGAACTAATTTTGGAGACCGAAAAACTAATGAAAACCCTCTTCCTCAAAACAGCTTTTGCCTTTTCCCTGATTGTTTTGCTCGGCGTGCCAGCGTTTTCTCAAGCGGCTCCGGACACGCCTGATGCCGTGGCAAAGGCATATTTCGCTGCGATGCAAACGGGGAACTGGGATAAATGCGCCAGCTTGCTGCATCCTGATGCGCTGGCTTCAATGAAACGAACGTTTGCCGCCATCATCAAGGCCGACGAATCGGGCGGCGCAGGCAAAACCATTTTTGGGTTGAAAAGCAATGACGAATTCGAGCAGCTTAACGGCGCGACGATTTTTGAGCGGCTGATGAACTTCATCGGTGGAGCTGTCCCGGATATGAAAACAGCGCTGGCAGCGTCAACGACTACGATTTTGGGCAAAGTGAACGAAGGAACCGATCTGGTTCATGTGGTGTACCGGTCACAAATCAAAATGGCCGGAGCGGAAGCCAGCGAAGTCGAAATCATAAGTTTCAAGAAAAGCGGCGCGACCTGGCGCGCTTTGTTGACTTCGGACATGGAAGAAATGGTCACCAAGTTTGCCGAAGGCTTGTCGGGCAGGAAGTAACGATTTTTCGATGGCCAATCATCACGAAGAAGAACAACTAGGAAAACTTTACGACGCAAAAGCTGCCAGGCGATTGATTCGCTATCTGGTTCCGTACAAGAGGCTGGTCGCGTTCGCGTTGCTGCTGACGGTGGTGCTGAATCTGGTTCGACAGGTTGGACCGCTGCTGACCAAATGGGTGATTGATGATTATGTCGCCCCGGCTGCTAGCGGCAGGCTGAACATGGATGCTGCTTTTGATGGCATCGTTCTGCTGACTTTTGCCTATATCGGTTCATTAGCCGTCACACTGGGCATTGGATATTTTCAGGACGTGATGCTGAACACCATTGGTCAGCGTGTGATGTTCGACCTGCGCCAGGAAATTTTTGCCAAGCTGCAATCCATTGAAGTTTCGTTTTACGACAACAATCCGGTCGGGCGATTGGTCACGCGGCTGACCACAGACGTTGATTCGCTGAACGAATTGTTTACCGCCGGGCTGGTCGAAGTGCTGGGCGATTTTGTTTTGATCGCTGGCGCGCTGGGAATGATGTTTTACTTCAACTGGAAGCTGGCGATTGTTTCGCTGCTGGTTGTTCCGTTGTTGTGGGCTGCGACCATGTGGTTTCGCAGAGGCGCGCGCGAAGGTTTCCGGCAGGTTCGCACCAAAATTGCGCGGCTGAATGCTTTCACGCAGGAACACATTTCCGGTGCGCAAGTCGTGCAGCTTTTCAACCGCGAACAGAAAGCGCTGGACCAATTTTCAGAAATCAACACGGCTCACAAGCAGGCGAACCTGGACACGATCTTTTACTACGCGGTGTTTTATCCGCTGGTGAACCTGATTTCTGCGATTGGGATCGCGGCGATTGTCTGGTATGGCGGCGGACAAGTGATTCAAAATGTCATCACGGTCGGAACGCTTGTCGCCTTTTTGCAATACACGCAGCGGCTTTGGCAGCCGATCCAGGACATCAGCGACAAATACAATGTTTTCCAGGCTGCGGTTGTGGCCAGCGAACGCGTGTTCAAATTGCTGGACACGCCAGACAAGATCGAATCTCCAGCCAAACCATATCAACCTGTATCCAGGGATCAGGTTTTGGGCCGGATTGAGTTTCGCAACGTTTGGTTTGCTTATAAAGACGAAGACTGGGTTCTGAAAGATGTTTCCTTTACGGTCGAACCTGGAGAATCCATTGCTTTGGTTGGCCACACCGGATCGGGGAAAACCACGATCAGCAATTTGTTGATGCGGTTTTACGACATTCAGCGCGGAGAAATCCTGCTGGACGGCGTGGACATCCGTCAGTGGGATTTGCAAAAGCTGCGAGAGAATTTCGCTGTGGTTTTGCAAGACGTCTTTTTATTTTCGGGCGACATTGCGGGCAACATCCGGCTTGGGAACGAATTTATCAGTGAAGAGCGAGTCGAATGGGCTGCGCAGGAAGTGCGGGCTGCCAGTTTCATAGAAGAGTTGCCGGAGCGATTTAAGGCAAGTGTTCGCGAACGCGGCGCAGGGTTTTCCGTCGGCCAAAAGCAATTGATCTCTTTTGCGCGAGCGTTGGCGTTCGATCCGCGAATTCTGGTGCTTGACGAAGCCACGTCCAGCATTGACACCGAAACCGAGCAGTTGATTCAGGAAGCAATTGAAAAAGTGATGACAGGCCGGACTTCGATCATCATCGCGCACAGGCTTTCGACCATTCAGCGCGTGGACAAAATTATTGTTCTGCACAAAGGCGAAATTCGCGAAATGGGAAATCACCAGGCTTTGCTTGCCGAACGCGGGCTTTATTTCAAGCTTTACCAACTGCAATACAAGGAGCAGCCGGTAAAGCTGAACCAGGTTGCCGCCGATTGATGCAGTGGCAAAAATCTGTCAGTAGTTTCGTCCGTCTGTAACTGTCTAACTTCATCCTGATCGAAAATCCTGTGAGGCGGCGAATGAAGTCGGCTGCTTCAACTCATCAATACTCATCAATCGTTTCTTTTCAATCCGACTTGAGGAGCCTTATGCGCATGAAAAAGTTGTTGATTGTCCTGGCTTGCGTGTTGCTGGCCGCAGTGGCTGTCGCCGCAACACAAAAGAAATCCGCTACATCGCCCGATGAACCGATCATCGCGGCCTTCAAGAAAAGTTATCCAGCTTCGGTGTCAGATGCCGTTGAATTGGTCACAGGCAAAAACGGCACGATGTGGCATGACATGAAGCTGGTCACCGGAACGCCGATTGTGGGGCGAGCAGTGACTTCACTGGTGAAACCTACGACGCCGGACAAGGCTACGCCTGCGCTTTCAACCAAACATTCGGTGGAAATGATTGACAGCGCAAAACCCGGCGAAGTCGGCATCATTGTCATGGAAGGCACGCTGGACATTGCAGCGATGGGCAACCTGATGGCGACAGCGGCAAAAGTTCGCGGGATGGCGGGAATGGTTCTGGACGGAGCCATCCGCGACATCTGGGATGTGCGACGAATGGGATTGACGGTGTATGCGCGTTCTTCTTCGCCACGAACGGCGGTTGGACATTACGCGACGGTAGCGCGCAACGTCGAAGTGCAATGCGCTGGAATCACGGTTCGCCCCGGCGACATTATCGTTGCTGATGAAGATGGCGTTGTCGTTGTGCCACAGGAGCGCGCCGAAGAAGTGCTGAAGAAAGCGCAGGAAATTGATGACCGGGAAAAAGGCATGTTCCCCTTCATCCGCCAGTTCAAATCGCTGCAAAAGGCGATTGAGAAGTTCAACCGAATCTGATCTGTGAGGCGCACATGAAACGAAGAGAATTCATCAATTCGGCAATTACAGGCTCGGCGGTGATTTCAACAACCGCGCTTTCTTACCAGCGAATCCTTGGCGCCAATGACCGCGTGACGATTGGCTTGATTGGCTGCGGCGGAAGAGGAACGCAAGTCGCCAAGCTTATGCGCGAGGTTCGCGGAGCAGAATATGGCGCGGTGTGTGATGTGTACGAACCAAACGCTACTCAAGCGCAGGCTTGGGCAGGCGCGACGGCGCGCAAGTTCAGCGATTTTCGGAAGTTGTTGGAACTGAAAGATATACAGGCAGTTCATGTGGCGACGCCGGACCATTGGCACGCGGCGATCACGGTGCTGGCTTGTCAGGTGGGCAAAGACGTATACGTCGAAAAACCGCTGGCGCACAACGTCCGCGAAGGTCGCGTAATGGTCGAAGCCGCCCGGCGTTACAACCGCATTGTGCAAACCGGAACACAGCATCGTTCGTCGCCGCATTACCGCGAAGTCCAGCAAATCATTCAATCCGGCGAACTTGGCGAAGTCCGGTTTGTGCGGGTTTGGAATTACAGCAACATTACGCCCAGCGGCATCGGCAAACGCCCAGACGAACCTGTGCCCGAAGGCCTGGACTGGGATTTTTATCTTGGCCCCGCGCCAAAAGTTCCCTTCAACCGCGCGCGTTTTCTTTCTACGTTTCGGAATTTTTATGATTACGCAGGTGGAACGATGACGGATTACGGCACCCATCGCCTGGACACGGTGCAACAAATCATGGGCGTCGAAGCGCCAAAAACGGTTGTGGCGACGGGCGGCAGATTCACACTGAAAGACGCTGGCGACGTGCCGGATCTGTTGCAGGTGACATACGAATTCGAGCACCCGAAGACCGGCGGTTTCATCCTCAGTTACGAAAGCTGCAACCTGAACGCGCATGGCGCGGGCGGGCGAACACCGGGAATGAATTATTACGGAGCGCGCGGCGCTGACGACCGTCCGCACGGCGAAGCTTATTACGGCACCAATGGCACATTGATCGCCGACCGCATCGGATTTGAAATTTACCCCGAACCTCTGAAACCGGCGCAGACTGCCAAGCAGCGCGCCCAGCCGATTGACGCCTGGCGAATGCAGCCCAGAAAGGTTCAAGGCAAAGACACCACCGATTTGCATACCCGGAACTTCATCGAATGCGTTCGCTCGCGCCAGAAACCAAACGCCGAAGTCGAAATCGGCCATCGTTCAACGACGACTTCGCACCTGGGAAATATCGCGTACAAAGTCGGCAGGCGATTGAACTGGGACGCCGCGAAAGAAGATTTCATCGCCGACGCCGAAGCCTCAAAGTTGCTCAGCCGCAAAGCGCGCAAGCCATGGGATTTGGTTTGAAGAATTAGTTCATAACGCTTCGCGCCCACTGAAAATAATGAAAACCGGTGGGACAGGTTCTGAACCTGTCCCACCATTTTCTGAGGAATCAATTGATGCTGAACCGATTTTGTTTGCTGATTGTCATAGCGTTCGCGGCTGTTACGTTTGCAGCCGTCAAACCGCAGTCGTTGTTCGACGGCAAGACCTTTGCTGGTTGGGAAGGCAACATGAAAATCTTCCGCATCGAAGACGGCGCAATCGTCGGCGGTTCGATGAAAGCTGCGCTGCCAAACAATGAATTCCTTTGCACGACGAAGCGCTATTCCGATTTCGTCTTTCACGCCAAGTTCAAGGTTGTGGGCGAACGCGTCAACGCCGGCATTCAATTTCGTTCGGAACGCATCCCGAACGATCATGAAGTCATCGGCTATCAAGCTGACGTCGGCCAGAACTACTGGGGAGCGCTCTATGACGAATCCCGTCGAAAGAAAGTGCTGGTTTCGCCGGACGCTGCTGCGCTCGACAAAGTTCTGAAGCGTGAAGACTGGAACGAATACGTGATTCGCGCCGAAGGGAAACGCATCCGGCTGGAACTCAACGGCCATCAGACAGTGGATTACACCGAACCTGACGACACGATCAAACAGACTGGCATCATCTGCCTGCAAATTCATGGTGGTCCGCCCAGCGAAGCTCGCTACAAAGACATCATGATTGAAGAACTCCCCAACCGGAAATAAACCAATGACCACTCCGACAGAACTCCGCAGCAAATTGAAAGAAGGCGTGATTGCCTTTCCGATCACGCCTTTCAACGAAGACCTATCGCTCAACCTCGATGGGTTACGACATAACCTGACCAAACTGGTTGAACATCCGCTCTGCGCAGTTGTTGCAGCAGGCGGAACCGGAGAAGTCTATTCGCTGACTCCGGCGGAATATGCGGACGTTGTTCGCCTGACTGTCGAAGTCGTCAATGGCAAATCGCCCGTCATCGCTGGCGTGGGATTCAATCAGCCGATGGCTGTCGAAATGGCAAAAGAAGCTGCAGCCGCCGGAGCCGATGGCATATTGGCTTTGCCGCCGTATTACCCGAACGCAGACGACGAAGGAATGCTGGCGTATTACAAAGCCATTGGCGCGGCGACGGACTTGGGCTTGCTGATTTACAGCCGCGACTGGGCGAACTTTTCTCCGGCGATGGTGGAAAAGTTGGCGGCAAACATTCCCACGCTTTGTGCCTGGAAAGATGGCCAGGCGGACATTCGCCGTTACCAGATGATCATCAGTCGCCTGGGAGACCGGCTGCACTGGATCGGCGGCGCAGGCGATGACAGTTTGCCGGGGTATTATTCCATCGGCATTCGCACCTACACGTCCAGCATCGCCACCGTCGCCCCGAAGCTGTCCCTGAAACTTCACGAAGTCGGTGCCAGCGAGAACTGCTCTGAACTGATGAAGCTGATGTACGAATACGTCACGCCGCTGTATGCCTTGCGCGCGCGGCGAAAAGGCTATGAAGTTTCTGCGATGAAAGCGATGATGGATATGATTGGGCTGGCTGGAGGCCCGGTGCGCCCACCGCTGCCAAACGTCAAACCCGAAGAACTGGAAGAGCTGCGCGCGATGGTCGAAAAGTGGAAACCGTTTCTGGATTCTTAACCAACCGCAGGGGTATAAACGATCACAGAATTTGCTGGTCGTCAGGGCGCGCTGAACAACTTCAGAAAACTTTCCATCGTCGCGGGCGAAGTTTTAGCGACTTCCAGATTTTCTTCGACGTGATTTGAATCACTCATTCCCACCAAGGCCGTCGTTACCCCCGGCGTTGAGCGCACAAACTGAATTGCGCGTTGCGCATCGGTTCTCAAGCCTGGAAAAGCTTCGCTGACAATCGGCGGCAACCCGTCGGACAGCCGGGATTGCAGAATTGAACCGCTGGCCATCACCGTAACGCCCAGTTCCGCTGCTGCTTCCAGCAATGTCACCTTCTTTCCGTCTACCGATTGATTGCCATTGGTAAATGCTTCAATCATCGCCAGATTTATGGGCAACTGAACGACTTTGAAGTGATGGTTTTCGCCGCCAACTTTGCGCGCAGTCTCAACAACTCGTTCCAGCGATAAAAAGCCTTTGTCCGTAGGGGCTGCGCGATAGCCGTTCCAGGTTGCCGTGCCGTACATGGCAATTTTCCCTGCTGCCACAGCCGATTCCAGAAATTCAAAGGCTGCGCCAAGCCGAAAGTAAAATTCTTCCTGGGGAATTTCGCCTAGCTGTGTTTCGGGATTGTGCAGGTAATAAACGTCAACACCGTCCAGTTGCAGATTTCGCAAGCTCTGATCAAGTTGATGTTCCAGGTAACCCGGAGCCATGCAATGGCTGTCCTGCACAAAATCTTCGAAGCGGCAGATTCCCGGCTTGACGAAAGTTTCTTCCAGATACGCCATCATCTGCTGACGGCTGCGCGGCATTGCGCCGTCGAAAGGAAGAAAACCGCCTTTGGTCGTCACGACAAGTTCATCGCGGGAAAAACTGCCTTCGGCAAACAATTCTGAAAACGCCTGCCCGAAGCTGCGCTCGCTGCGTTGGAAACGGTAATTCGCCGCCGAATCGAAAACGTTGCAGCCAAGTTCCGCCGCGCGTTTGACTGCCAACCGATACGCTTCGTCTGTGCGTGAGTCGGCATTACCAAGATAGGAACCCAAACCGATGGAGGACATCCACAGGTTTTGTTCCTGGCGAAAATGCCCTTCGCCAACTTGGCCGCGAAAACGTTCGCGATAACGCGCTGTTCCTTCCATCGTCGCTTTTGAAATTGTGCTCATTCGTCTCCCCCGGATTGTTTTGAAGATTCTTCATTCTGGGCTGTTGCATCCGCCATCGCAAATAAGGCTTATTCATTTTCAGTCACAGAGATCACGGAGTTCACTAAGGGCAGATATTTTTGTGAACTTCAAAACACCTTCTTTGTGTTCTCTGTGCGCTTTGGGGCTAAAAACAACGAATGAATAGACCTTGCATCGCAACCGGCTGGCCTGTGGGAACCCACACTCTGCCGCTCGTGGAATCCGTACGAAGCTGCCGGGATCACCGATCACAAAACAGCGTTTTCCCATTTCTATACCGTAGCCAGTCCCGGCGCGTAAGAGTTCAACAAACCGCATAATCCATCCTGTTGAAATCAGCGGTCAGGAGGAAGCGTGATGAACCCGAAACTCAGTCAATTGGCTGCTCCGTTAGCAGCGCTGAAGCCGCGCGAATGGCTGCTCAAGCACAACCGCAAATTCGTGATTGGCTTATTGCTGTTACAAATCGCCGTTGTTGTCGCTGTTTGGCAAATCACACGGCAGACGCAGCGTGAGCTTGAAGCCGCCGGGGCAGATCTGGCTAGGCAATCTGTCGTGCCATTTGAAAAGCGATTGCTTCCGCCAATCAACAGCGAAGGCATTACGTTGCTGCAAAACAGTCGTAGCGTTCGCAGCTTGATACGGTTCAACGATTCATACTTTGCGGCAGCGGAAGGCGGGCTGGTGGAACTGGCAAGCGATGGAAAGACGAAACGCCGATTCACGGTGCTGGATGGGCTGCCGGAAAGCGATCTGACCGCGCTGGCAGAATTCGGATCGCAACTGTTCATCGGCACTCGTTCGCAAGGGGTGGTTACGTTCGACGGTGCGCGCTTTACGGCTTACCGCTGGACGGATCGCAAAGCGCAGGCAGTTACTTCGCTGCTGGAAAATCACGGGCGTTTGTTGATCGGAACCTTTGCCGGAGGATTGCTGGAATTCGACGGAAAACGGTTTCGTGAATTGAAGGCCGAAGACAAGCGTCTGGCTGGAATCGAACGGTTGGTTGCGGACGATTCGCGGTTGTTTGTTTGCACGTTTGCTGACGGGTTGTGGGTCAGCGAAGGCGCACGCTGGCGGCATGTCACCGCCGCTGATGGGTTGCCGTCGAACCGAGTGCTCGGGGTGCTATCAGACGGCCAGAAATTATTTGCTGCGACTGATTTCGGAATCGCAGCGGCTTCACTTCAGGCGCTTTTCAATTCTGAACAAAACAGCTTCAAGACGTTGGCGACACTGCCGTCGCTGTCCAGCATCGTTCGATACGGCAGTTCAATTCTGGTCAGCAAAGACAATGGCGAAGTGTTTCAGCTTGTTGCCGACGCACGAACAAACCGAACCCAACTGACACCGATTTATTGGCGAATCCCTGAAAGCCTTTCGTCCTGCCAACTGAATGCCTTTTCAGGCGAGCAGACATTGTGGTTACTGAGCAACGAAGGCATTAGGCGCACTGGTTGGCAGGACGAAAGGCTGTCAGGGGGTTTGGTTGGGCAACTGAAATGGGCGGGCTTCGGCGAATTTGGCGAACCGATTCAGCCGACCAGCAATGTCGTTTCGGCGCTGGCTTTCGATGGCGTTGGCAATCTGTGGGCTGGCAGCTTCCGAAACGGGATTGACGTTTTCACGCGCGAAGGCCGCCGATTGGCGCATTTGGAAACTGATGCGGTCCGCGAAATCAATTCGCTGACTTGGGATGAAGCATCCCTACAGATGATCGCTGGGACTTCGCAAGGATTCGCCAGATTCAATAGCTCCATGCAGCCGCAAATTGTTGGAGTTGCCGACGGCTTGATCAGCAATTCAGTTTTGCATGCCACAGCTTTTCAAAAAACGTCCTCAGCCTCTTCAGCCAACCGCGCCGAATTTGTCCTGGCCACCAGCCGCGGTATGGCTTTTGGACAGGGAAATCAATGGCGGGCGATGACCGCCGTGCAAGGTTTACCTAGCAACAGCGTGTACGCGGTTTTGGCTCACCGCGAATCCATTTATGCGGGAACGCTCAGCGGTTTGGCACAGATCAACTCTGGCCACGTGGTTCGCGTGTTCAAGGATTCCAACTCCAAGTTGACCAATAACTGGGTGACGGCGATTTGTTCCGCCAACGGCAGGCTGTTTGTCGGAACGTATGGCGGCGGGCTGTTTGAACTGACACCTTCAGGAGAACTGACCAGCTTTGCTTCGGAGATCGGCAAACAGGTAGTCAACCCAAATGCGATAGTCGGCGATGGAAAACGGCTTTACGTGGGCACGCTGGAAGGAGCCTGGGTGCTGGAATTCGGTTCGCAGAAATGGATGAAGCTGAAAGCCGAGCTGCCTTCTGCGACCGTGCTGAGCCTAGCCACCGATGACGAAAACGTTTACTTCGGCACGACCAGCGGCATTGCCCGCATCAACAAAAAACGTCTGGAATTTGTCAGGGAGTAACAAGATGACCCGCACCCCACAAAAAACATATACAACTTTTTGCGCCATTCTCAGCTTGATGCTGGCCGTCGCGCTTTGCCTGCCAGCCGTTCGCAGCCGCGCGCAATCCGGCGTGCTGATTCCTTCGACGAAAAGTTCTCCGGACGATTCGATCCTGTCGCTGCCGGTGATGAAGGTTGATGTAGAGATTGACAACCAGCATGCGCACGTCAAAGTGCTGCAAATTTTCGACAACCACACTGGCCAGGTGCTCGAAGGCAAATACAAGTTCGCATTGCCGACACAAGGTTCCATCGCTGATTTCGCCGTCTGGGATGGCGACCTGCGGCTGCCTGGCGTAATTCTGGAAAAGCGCAGAGCAAATCAACTGTACGAGCAAATCAAAGCGCAAGTGACTGATCCCGGCTTACTGCAACAGGACGACGAACACGGCGGAGCATCCGCATTTTCAGCCAAAGTCTTTCCGATTCCTGCTTACGGAACAAAACGCGTCGAGCTGGAATACACCGAAATGCTGCCGGTCGAAAATCTGGTTTCCAGGTTCAGCTTTCCGCTCAAACCTTCGTTCGGCGCGGCGCAACAGGTCGGCGAGTTTCAGTTGCGTGTTTCAGTGGTGAGCGACGCGCCAATTTCGCCTTTGCAGTTTCAGTCGCCAGGGTATGCGATGAAAACCGTCCAGCAATCAGCGAATCAGCAGCAATACGAATTCACTGCAAACAACATCGAACTGAAAGAAGATTTTTCGCTGGAATACACGATCAACGTTGAACAAAGCGCGATGACGTTCATCGCTCATCGAGCGCCGGAACGCATTACGGCTTATGACCTGCGCGATCCTGCACTGGCAGTCAAAAATCCTGATGGTTACTTCGAAGCTCGTGCCATTTTCAGTCAACAAGTCAGTACCGCGACCGGTAGGGAGCGGGTAAGCCCATCTCGCAACGTCCTTTTGCTGCTAGACACCTCGCTATCAATGCACGGCGAAAAGCTGGCGCGCTCCGTCGAAGCCGTTGATTTTTTCCTTCACAGTTTGCAACCGCAGGATCATTTCAACCTGGCTTTGTTTAATGACGACTTTACGGCGCTGTCGCCAGCCACATTGCCAGCCACGACCGAAAACGTCGAACGCGCTTTGGGTTTTATCAGAACATCAATGCTGGGCGGCGGAACTGACCTCAGCCAAGCTCTACTGAAGTCCATTGAACTGGTCAACGCTTTTCCTGCTGGTGAACGCAGCATTGTGCTGGTTTCCGACGCCAACCCCACACTGAAAATCGTCAACATCAAACGCATCGCGCAGGCTTTCGACGCGGCAAATAATTCCGACCAAACACCAAAAACGCGGCTGTACGCGTTGGGAATCGGTAGCGACGCCAATCGCAACTTGCTCGAGACGTTGACGCAAAAATGCAAAGGCTATTTCGCCCAGGCGCGCGAAACCGAAGATATTTCGACGCAATTGAAACTGGTCTTCAGCCGAATCGGTTCAACCAGCATTGACGGGTTACAGTTTGTCGCAGCAAATCCGGCGAACTTTTCGCACATTTATTCAGTTCAATCGCCATCGCAATCCCAGCATACGTTTGACGGAGCCAGCCAGGCTTTCGTCGGGCGATATAAACAACCCCAGCAAAACGCCGAAGTGAAAATTCAAGGCAAGCTCGGCGACGAAGCACTTGCGCTTTCACGACATGTCAATCTGCCGGAGCTGGAAACGGCTCACGAGCATTTGCCCAGGTTGTGGGCGCGTGCTCGCGTGGATGCGCTGCTATACGAAATGAATCTGAACGGTGAGCGCGAAGATTACATCGCCGAAATCATTCGCTTGTCACAGAGATACAAATTCGTCACGCCGTACACAGCGTTTCTGGCTGCGCCGCGTTCGCTACTTCGCCCGCGAGTCATTCAGCCCGGCGATCCCGTGATTCGCGTCAAGACCGACGCTTCGATCAAAGAAGTTTTTGCCGTGTTGCCATTCGGCGAAACCCTGCCGCTGAAGTTCATGCCGAACGAAGGCGTCTGGCAAGCACGTTTTCTGGCTCCGGCCTGGATGGTTGACGGAACGTATCGCTGCCGATTGCTGATGACTGACAAACAGGGCAACGGCTATCAGGAAGAGAAAAGCTTCGTCATTGACAGCCACGCGCCGAAGCTCAGCGCGAAAGTAGATTCGCAAATGGTTCGTGCTGGCGACGAAGTCGCAATCAAAGTCAACGCTGATCAGGACACCATGCGATTGGTTGCCAGATTGTACGGTGCGCAGCCAGTTCAACTCGCCTGGTCGGAAAAGGAAAAAGCCAGCATCGCTCGTTTACGAATCCCAGCCGGACTGTCTTCAGGGCAGTACGCGTTGACGGTTTCCGCCGAGGATTTCGCGCACAACCAGTCAAGCGTTGAAGTAATGGTTTCAGTCATCGGGCGGTGAGGGAGGTTCAGATGAAAAGATCAAAGTTCAGATGGGCAAGGTTGAGTGCGTTGGCGCTGATCGTGGCTTCAATTTCCTTTGTTGCCATCAGGCCTCAGCGGGCGGCTGAATCATCAGCAAGTCAAGCACGTGATGAACGCGCAGCGGCGATTGAATCTGCGCTTTTCACGCGCGCGGAGTTTTTCGGCGCGCAAGCCATCGTGCCTTACCCCACCGCTGAAGCTCGTACGCGATTGGTCGAAGTTGCCAGGGCGCATCCGCAAGCCGCAGATGTTCAGCTTGAATTGGCCAAGCTGAGTGAAAAGCTGAATGACGCCGAAGCCGCGCAGCAGGCGGTGTTGCGTTACGTCGAACTTGAGAAAAACAGCGTTGGGTCGTTGGAATTGCTGTCGGATTTTTACATGCGTCGAGCGCGTTTTGCCGATGCCGCAGCGACGTTGGAAAAAGTGATTGCCGCTTCGCCAGCGGAACGACGCGCCGAGCATTTGCAAGCGTTGATCGAACTGGCGGCAAAGCATCGGTTGCAGAAATACCAACAGCCGGAATTTTTCAGGCAATTGATCGCTTCGGAGCCGGCGGCGTTTGAAGTCGTCAAACAGTTCATCGCTCATTTCGTGGAAAAAGGTGATCAGGCAGAAGCGTTGAAAGCCGTGCGGCAATACAAACCGTCATTTCCAGGCGAGCATAAGTTCTTTTTGGAAAAAGAGGTTGAGGCTTTGGTCGCGCTGAAGCGCGTGAAAGAAGCCGAAGCTGTTTATGACACCGCTTTCGATCCTTTTTGGTCTGACGAAGAATCGCGCAAGTTTTATTTCGATTTCCTGAGCGAGCAGGACCGGCTGCGCGCTTACGGCAAAGAGTTGAAACAGGCATTCCGCCGCAATCCGGCCAGTTTCGATGTGGCGGTCAAGCTGTTTCATTACCTGCATTACGATTACGAATTCAATGATTCCGGTGCGGCAGAGATTTTTGCTCAGCTTGAAGCGGCTCGCGCTTCGCGGCGAGTTAACTGGAAGCCGGAAGAGTTGGCGATTGTTGCTCGCCTGCTATTGATGCACGACGAAGCGGAACTGGCTTCACGGTTTTTGTACACGCTGCATCAGTCGGGCGGGCTACAACCCGGCAGCGAGTTGCGGGCAAAAGTGGTGTATCAAATCTTCGAATTGTTGCTGGATGCGGGCAGCAAACGCACTGCGCTGACCGATGGCGATTTGAAGTTTTACCAGGACGTGGCCAAAGCCGATCAACATCCCGGAATGCTTGGCGGCGTGTTGTCGTTGGTGCTGGCCGATTCCGAACCCCAAGTCAAACTCGACCAAGCGGAATATGCCGCTGTGGCGCATTTTAATCGTGCTGCGGCGTATCGCGTCTTCAATACGTTCAAACGCGAATATCCAACTTCGCCCGCCTTGGCACAGATGTATCTGGATTTGATTCGGCTGCACACCTCGGCAAAAGAAACCGAACTTGCCACCGCGTTGCTGGCTGAATTCGACAAACGCTACAGCGATGCGCCGCAATTCCCTGAAGTCGCGCTGAAACTCGCAGACGCTTACATCCTTCACGAAGATCACAAACGCGAGCGCGAAATTTATCAAACCTTGCTGGATCGGTTGGGCAAACAGCGAACCAAAGATCAGCCGCTTGTGCCCACCAGCGGCGGCGATGAACCGGCAAGCCAGCGTCCGGCGACAGCCACTTACCCACCGAACACAAACTACGGCTACAGCTACGATAGCGCCCTTAATACGGATGAAGACAGCTACCGTTATTCCAGTTCGGCGAACTTTCGCACCGTTGCACTGACCGAAGCCAAGCACTCGGCTGCGAATACCATCAGTTATTCGTTGGTGCTGACGCGGTATGTGGCTTCGTTGATGAAAGAAAACCGCGCGGCCGATGTGTTGGCGCTGTATTCCGCCGAAGCCAAAAAGTATCCGGAGGAACAAGGGCTGTATGAACAGATGCTGCAATGGTTGGGACAGACGAATCTGGCCGAAGATCAATTGCGCGTTTACCAGGAAGCGATCAAACGTTTTCCATCAAACGTTTGGACTGACCGTCTGGCGCGTTGGTATTTGCGGCAAGGTCGCCGGGCGGAGTTTGAAAAGTTTTCGCGCGAACTGCTTGGCGGAATGAATGACCGTGAAGTTGAAGCGTACCTGAACAAATTCGTCCAAACCGGCGCTGCCGAATCCGCGACGAATTTTGACGCGAATCTATTTTTGAGCTTGCACCGGCTGGCGCACGAACGCTTTCCGCATAACCGTCGTTTCATCGAAGGGTTGCTCAACTATTACGCCGGTCATAAACAATGGGACGAATGGCAGCGGTTGCTGGCGGAGCATTACTTTGAATCGGCGGAAATTCGCCAGCGTTATCTTTCCAACCTCAGCCGAAACGGCAAGCTGCGCGAGTACGCCGACACGGCGCGTGGCCGCGATAACGCGGTTTACAAAATGTTTCGCGCTGACGCCGCTGCCTGGCTATCGAATTTTGAAGAAGCGGTTGACGCTTACCGCGAACTGAATCGGCTGTATCCAAACACACCGGAGTTTGCCGACCGGCTGATCAGCTTTACTCGTTCTTTTGGCCAGAAGGATCAAAAGTCGCTGGAAGAATGCGCGCGTTTACAGCTTGCCTCTGCAGATGCTTTGCCCGCTTCAACCGAACATCGGACGCGTGCCGGTGAAGTTTTTGCCGAGCTTGGCGAAACCAAACTTGCTGCCGCTGAATGGGAAAAGTTGTTGAAGCTTGGCGCTGGCGACGAAGAAACGTTTTTGGAAACGGCTACGGTTTACTGGGACTATTTTCAATACGACGACGCGCTGCGTGTGCTGAAAGCGATCCGCCGCCAGAAGCAGGATGATTCGCTCTATGCGTTTCAGGTTGCGGCACTGCTGGAAGCGCAGCATAAAAGCGGCGAGGCATTGGCCGAATACGTCAAAGATTTGCACGTGCATTCAGCAAATTACTGGCAGGCAAAAACTCGGCTGAAAACTTTGTACGCCAGAAAAGACGGACCGCAACATGTGCGACAGGCGCTGATGTTTCAACTTGCCCGCACGCGTGATGCCGATCAGCGCGACGGCATCGTACTGGGGTATGCGTATTTGATGAACGATCTGGAACAGTGGCCGGAAGCTGCGCCCTTGTTGAAACAATACGTCGCCCGAAGTAACTGGCCCGCGTTTCTGGAAGACGCGCAAGAATTGTTCGGCGAGCACGAAGATACCGCAGGGGGATTGGCGGCTTTGCGGCGGCTGGCTGCCGTGGCGCGAACGGATCGCCAGAAGATTTCTTATCAATTGCAGTTGGCCGAACGCGCTGCCAGCAGCGGGCAGAAAGAATCAGCAGCGGTGATGCTTAGCCAACTTGTCGCCAGTCATCCAACCAATTACGGCGTACTGACCGAAGCGGCAGATTTTTACTGGCGCTTGGGCAAGCGCGAACAGGCGATGCGTCTGCTCGCAACCTCGGCGCAACGCAGCAAAGGCAAGTTTCGTTACGTGTTTGCGCGCAAACTGGCTGTGCGTCAGGTGGAGCGTGGGCAACTGGCGTCGGCTGAAACGACGTTGAAAAAGCTGTACGACGAAAATCCCGCCAATCTGGATGTCTTCCGCGAACTGTCGAAGGTGTACGTCAAGCTGTCGAACGTTGAGGCTTTGCGCCAGCGGTATCGCGAAACCATTCGTGCCGTCAAAGAAACCGAAACCGATCATTTGGCGATGCGGCAAACCATTGCCGAACTGCGCCAGCAAGTGATCGAAGCTTTTACTCAGTTGCACGATTACACTTCGGCCATTGAACAGCACATCGAAATCATCAATCGCAACCCGGACGACGAAGAAAAGGTGAACGCCGCGATTGAATACGCCAAGCGATACGGCGGAGCCGATGCAATGATTGCTTATTACGCCAAAGCCTCTCAGCAATCGTTCAAAGACTACCGCTGGAATCTGGTGCTGGCGCGGTTGTACGACTCGAAAGGCGATTGGGCGAACGCGAAAGCGCAAATGCGCCAAGCCATCAACAATCAGCCGGAAATGATTGAACTGCACAGCGAGCTGGCCGAGATGGCGACGCGAGCAAAGGATTTCAATACTGCGATTGAAGAGTTGAAACTTTGCGCTGAGAGGACAAACGATGATCCGGCTTACGTGCGTTTGCTGGCTGACGCGTTCGACAAAGCCGGTCGAACAAAAGAAGCGGTTGCCATGCGCGCCAAATTGCCGGTCGAAAAAGCGCAGCCAACACCCAAAACCATTTCCGATCAATTTGCTGCTGCGGCTTCGCTGCCGCGTGAGCAACGCGCAAAAGCGATTGCCACATACAAGCAAGCGTTCGAAGCTTTTTCGAAAGATTTCTACAAACACGAGTTGCGCGCGTATGAATTGGAGGCTTACGTCAGCACGCTGCGCGATGAAGAACCCCTGGATCAAATCCTGCGGCGATTGTGGGAAGTGCGCGAGCGAATCCGGCGGGATTCCGTCAGCGGCGACAATTTGCTGGCGGGCAAAGCGCGCAGCCTGCTGGAAACCTTTGACCGGTCGGTGCCGGATTCGGTTGGCAGAATCGCCCACGATTATGCGACTGGCGAAGAACTGGTGGGGATTCACCGCGACGTACAGCAATGGATTGCCGCTGGTGGAAATCAGGCTGAAGCTGATGGATCGCAGGCGATGCTGCTGAATTTGAGCTATCGCGCAGGCTTCAACGATCTGGCCGAACAGATTTTGATTGCGCGCAAAGATTCGGCCGCCAAGCTTGATCCGACGGCAACGGCTAATGCTCTGTCAATGTATCAGGATCGGTTGACGACGCTGATCAACTTTTATTCAGAGCGCGGCGCGTATAACCGCATCGTCGAAACGGCCGAGCAGGAATTGGCGAAGAATCAAAAGCTGACGGCCAGCCAATACCGTTCGATGATTGCCGAATATGCGCGATTGATTGGCGACAGCCAGAAAGAATTGGCGACGTTGCGCGCAGAGTTTCAGTCGCACACGGGCAATTTGACGGCCAGCAGTGACGCGATGGTTGAGCGCTACCTGGAAGCGTTGCTGGAAAACGACAAAGCCGGATATGGCGAATTGCAGCAAGTCATTACCGCAAACACGCCGCATCGCTTCCAGCTCATCAATTTTCTGTTGCGGAACAATGAAACGCAGTTGGCGCGCGAAGCGATCAACGCCGCGCCAACTTCTGCGGCTTGGAAAGCTTCGCGCCAGTCTGAATTAAGCCTAGTTGCGCGCACCTCCGATCAATCAAATGAGGCTTTCTTTTTAGCCACGATTGGTTGGCGAAATATCGGCGAGATGGTTTCAGCAAAGCCCGATTCGTCGAAAGAACTGATTGGGGACAACTGGTTTTCGCTGGCGGATGCTTATGGGCGCTGGTTGTCCTTGTCTGAAACCTCGCGACCTCGCAGCCGCAAATTTCTGACGGCAATGCTGGAAAACAAACCAGCAGACGCCGGCCAACAGCATCGGCTGGCGCGTTGGTATCTGGAACAAAGAGCGCCGCAACAGGCTTTGGAGCATTTGCAGCTTGCAGCCGAAATGCGCGAAAGCAAATCCGTCAAGGCGGATATTGGCTCGGCGTACTTTGAATTGGGCAACAGGCAACAAGCGCACGAACAATGGGCAAAGCTGATCGAAGGAGAAAAGCCTTCGATTGAAGATTGCCAGCTTTATTTGGCGATGCTCAGCAAACACGGGCTTCAGGCGGAAGCGCGCGCGAAGTTGTTGCCGCTGGTCGTTGTACGGCTCGGCAATGTTTCGGAAAAAGACCCAGGGGCGTTGATGCAGTTGATTCGTTCGCTGGCGGAATCCTTTGAATCTGCGATCAGACCTGCTAGTGCGGCAGAGAAAGCGGCTTACTTGCGCCAAATTGTTGACGCTGTGCCGAAAAATGTTGGTTTGGCGGAAATGATCGTGCGCGAATCGTTGGTGGCGCGGAATCAGCTTGCACCTTTTTACCAAGTCCTGGTGCAGCGTTCGGGCGGGTTCGCCACTTGGGAGTCGGATTCCGATTTTGTTGACCAAACCAAAACACATCCGACCTGGAGCCTGGAAGAAATCGAAGAAGCGCTGGACCACGCTGGTGGCGCACGCGACAAGATGAAAGAAAGCGCGCGGCTTGGCTGGCAAAAAGAATTCCTGACGTATCTAGTGGCCGAACGGAAAGATGCTGAAGCGGTGACTGTGATTTCCACCGTCGAACAGGACTTGAAAGGTCGTTTTCCGCGACCATCCTGGTTGCGTCTGGCGAAACTCCGGCTGGATGTGCGCGCTGAGCGCGTGGCTCAAACAATGACGACCCTCAAGCACTTCGCGGGCATAGAAGTCAGCGAAAAGGTTGAAAAACTTGCGCCGCCGAATCTAGAGCGGTTGAATCAAGCGACAGAAATGCTGCGACGGGAACAGCACCAAACTGAAGCCGATGAGTTACTTGCAGCGGCTTACGAACGGCAGCTTGCGTTGGAACAGTTGATCGAAGCGCCGTTTGTCGGCTTGGCGAAATTGCAATTTGCTAAAGGTGATGCAGTGGGCGGTTTGAAGTTGCTGAAATTGATGAACGATCTGGCGACCACAACCAAACGCAGTCAGGCTGCGGCTGAATTGGCGGCGTTGCCGTCGGTCAAAGCGCGGGCGGTGGAAACCGCACAAATCGAAAAGCCCGAAGCAAGCAATCAGCTTTCGACTTTTACAGCTTTGCGGCTGGCGACGGAAACGGCTGCAGAGTTCGGCGAATTTGCAGCAGCAATTGAATATCGGCAGCAGTTGTTAGAACTGACACCGGGAGACGCCGATTGCCGGTTGGAACTTGCGAGATTATTGGCGGCGAATAAACGCGAAGCTGAAGCCGTGAAATTGCTGGCGCAATTGATTGCCGACCGTCAAGCGACACGGCTGGTTCGCTGGACTGCGATGTGGATTGTGCCGGAAGCAATCGGCAAGCGTGATGGTTTGTGGCAGGCGCTGGTTCAACAAGCCGGAAACAAAGATCGTGAAGTAAATGCTGCACTTGCGGCGTTGTCGCTGACCGATCGCGGGCAATCGGGCGAAGCCGCAAAATCGCTCAATGATGAAGCGGCGAATTTGCCAAGCGGACAATTACGATTGTTGCGCGCAGTGTTGTTCAAGGACGCAGGACAGGATCGTGAAGCTTTGGATGGGTTTACAGGTTCGCAGATTTCGCTGTCCGATTCCTCGGCTCTCGCGGCGTTTCAATCCAGCGAAGACGAATTGCGTTGGCAGGTTGCGCGGCTTTATGCGCGATTGAATCAGCCGCGCGCCGCGCTAAAAGTCGCTGCCGTTGATGAGCGATTGCGTGGGGTGACGACCGCCAACTCCGACGAAATGGCTTTGCCGGAAGCGCAAGCAAAATTCAGGACGCTTTCGGCGCGCACCTTGGAGCGGCAAAAACAATCCAGACTGGAATTGTTGGGCTTGTTGTCGTTAGCGTCGGAACAGATCGGCGAATTCGACAAAGCCACCGATTTTGAACGAGCAAGATTTGTTTCGCTCAGCGGTGATGAGCGGCGTAAGGCAGAAGCCCGCGTCGAACAGTTGAAAGCTAAGCAGGAGGAGAAGATGAAAAAACGGTATATCCCAATGACAGTCGGCGAAGCGTTGGTGGCTTCGCGCTGATCCATGAAGGAGAGAGTTATGCTTACAGACATCATTACAAAAAACGATCTTCGGCATTTACGCAAACGCGCTTTGCTGGTGGCGTTGCTGCTGTTTGGATTGATTGTCATTGGCCTGGCGCTGAATGCTGTTTCGGCGCAGCGCGTCAAACGAAATTTTGAACAAGCGGCGGATTTTCCGCGCGGCGTGCTGGTTTACGCCCAGTTCAAGGATTTGCCCGGACTGTTAAAGCAATGGAACGAATCGGAATTGAAAGATCGCTATCTGGCCAGCGTCAACTTTCAGCAAATGCAATCGCGGCATCTGGCGATGAAGTTATTGTCGCGCTGGGAAGAGTTCGGCTCGGCTGCGGGTTTTGACATCGGCCTGGATGCGTTCAGCTCACTGGCTGACAACCGAGCGGCGATTGCGGTTTACGACATTGGCAAGCTCGATCTTGTGTTGATCGCTCCGATGAACCAGGCGAAATGGGAAGCTTGCCGGTTCTTCCAAGGCAAAGACGAGTTTGAAGAAATCGAATTGCCAGACGGCACAAACTATTACCTGCACGACGTCGAAGCGGATCGCGGGCGGCAGAAACAGCACATCGCTTTTGCTTACGTCAAAGGCCGCTTTGTTTTGGCCACCAGCGAAAAACTTTTGCTGCGTTGTATCGCCAATATGAACGGACAAGCGAAGAAAGATCGGCTCACCGATGAACCTTCGTTCCAGGAATTGGCCAAAACCGTCGAACCGCATTTCGCCACCGTTTGGGTGGAGCAATCGAAACTGAATGACGACTGGTATTTCAGGCACTACTGGCTGATGAGCGACATTGCCGACCTGAAAAATATGCGCGCCGGAATGTTCGACCTGGAAATGCAGCAAGGCGAGTGGATTGAACGGCGCGAATTTCTATTGCGAACGAATACCGCAGTCGGCGCGGCCCTGCCGAATCAAGCATTGCTTCGAATTGAACAAATCATTCCCGATGACGTTCCATTCGTGCAGTTTCGCGCCGCCAACCATCCAGCAGAAACGGCAGATTTGGTCAGTGGTTCACTCTTTCAAACGAAAGCTCGCAAGCGCGACGGGCGCAAAGCAAATCCGAACTGGCAACATTATTCAGACAGCGATTTTGAAATTTCGTCTTCCGGGGAAGACTCGTTTAGCGATAGCCGGTATTCCTATCTAGATTACAAATTCGATTCTGAAATCAATGAAGCGGATGAAACCGATGGCGCTAGCGATTCCGCTTCGCGGCTGACTTCCGAACAAAGGTTTGCGCAAACTCTACAGTTGGCGTTGCAAGGTGCGCGGCCTGTGGTTTCGGCAAAAGTGTCACGGCCCCGCGCAATCGAAGGACCCCTTTTCGCGGAATTCGCGCAAGCTTCGGTGATTGGTTTGCAAAACGCTTCTTCATTGGATCGGGCGACGCTCGAACTTGCAATCGGCGAACTGGCGGCGAACCAACTGATGATTGCTGGCGCTTCTGGCCGATTTGCCTGGAAGAGTCGAATAGTTGGCGGGAAAGAAGTTCGGGAAATGGAATTGCCGATGCTTGGCCGTTCCGTCGGTTATGGATTGCGCGGCAGCGAATTGATCCTCTCGAACAATCTTGAATTGCTTGCGGAGATGATGACTGCGAAACCATCAGGACAAAACCGCTTCACATCAGCTTCGCCGATTCACGAATTGACCGTGATTCGATTGAGCCAGCGGAAACAAGCGTTCGATCAAATCTTTGCGCGACTGGAAGAGCCAATGGTCAAAGCGTATTGGCAGCAGCGTGGTGGTGAAGAGGCGAGCGGGCCTTCACAGGAGTTCTTTTCCGGTGAAGTTGCCAGTTTGCTGGATGTGGCATCGCCAGTTCGTGATGTTCGGATTCAACGCAGTTATGGGAATGGCAGAATGAGAGAAGAAGTCACTGCCAAGCTGAAGTGAATAAAAGCCAGACAGGGAAATTTCTTGATCATTAAGCAGAAGAGAAAACTTTCTGCGTTTCCGAGATGGGCAAATTACAGAAACTGTTGAAAGATTCCTGGCAGTTTAATCCCTGATTTCCATTAAGCTTGTGCTTAGTGATGCAAGAATCTGAATTTCCACAAGCGGAAAAAAACATTCGAATTTCCTAGAAAAATCAGCCTTTTTTCAGCAGCGTCGTCTTGACAAAAAGATGACCCGTGCGAATAATGCGAATCCGCTTTTGATAAAGCGAGCACCTCGGTGATCAATCAAAAATAAACTTCAGATGCAGTTCTACTGACGGTTGAATAAAGGTTTAGGTAGTTCAATCGTGCGGGGGACTTTTTGCGTTTTTATGAGTGTTGTATCCAATGTCACTGCTCCGAATGACCGCATTGCTGAATTAAACTTTCTACGAAGCGGCAAGGTACGTGACATTTATGAAGTGGATGATGATCACCTGCTGATCGTCGCCAGTGATCGAATTTCGGCTTTTGATTGTGTATTGCCCAATGCGATTCCGAACAAAGGGCAGGTGCTGACTCAGGTGTCGCAGTTTTGGTTCAGGCGATTTGCAGATGTCGTTTCAAATCATTTGGTTGAAACAGATGTTGATAAGTTTCCGGCTGAATTGCAGGAAAGACTTTCTTCGGGATCGAAAGCCGCTTTAATGGGCCGAACAATGTTCGTCAATCGAACGGAAGTTGTTCCATTTGAATGTGTGGTTCGCGGTTACTTGGCAGGCTCCGGGTGGAAAGATTATCAGCAAACTGGTGCTGTATGCGGACACAAGTTGCCTGACGGGTTGGTGGAAGCGGCAAAACTGCCGGAACCCATTTTCACACCGGCGACCAAAGCGGAAACCGGCCACGACATTAATGTTTCAATTGATGCAATGTCAGCCGCGATTGGCGAAGAGTTGGCAAAAAAGCTGGAAGCAGTCAGCTTGCGGCTTTACAAAGAAGCTGCCGAATATGCCGAAACGCGCGGCATCATCATTTGCGATACAAAGTTTGAATTTGGTTTGCGAGACGGGCAAATCGTTTGGATTGACGAGGCACTGACACCGGATTCATCCAGATTCTGGCCACGCGCCGCTTATTCGCCCGGCAAGTCGCAACCTTCATTCGATAAACAGTTTGTGCGGGATTATCTAGAGACACTTGACTGGGATAAACGCCCGCCTGCGCCAGTGCTTCCTGATGAAGTCGTCGCTGCAACACGCGAAAAGTACCTGGAAGCTTATCAATTGATGACTGGCCATGCTTTGCCGTTTGCCTAGAACGGCCTTGCAGTTTGGATAGACGTTTGAAACAACAGATTGAGCAATTGATTAACGTTGCCCGTTAAAAGAGTCTACGCCTCCGTTCCCTTATTCCCCACATAAATTACGAAGGCCAGCGACAGCCCCGATTGTTTGACCCCAGCAATACTGGCTGGGGCAGGCATTGTCGTCTCTTCAGCGCGGCATTGAATTCTGAGGAAAAGGCCATGAAAACAGAACTGGAATCCCTGGTTGATCAGATGATTACTCGTGGAATTCTTTTTGAAGAAGCCGTCAAGGAGTTTGAAAAGAAGTTCATCCTCAAGGTTCTGGTCCGGAACAATAACAATTTATCGAAAGCCGCGGACGAACTGAGAATCCATCGAAATACATTGAGCAAAAGAGTGGGTGAGTATCAAAACGGGGTCAACGGCAACGGCAATGGCAGTGTTAATGGGAATAGACACCACAACGGGCACAATAAAAGCTCGAAGCGAAAAACTGCGACAAAACGCAAAAAGTCGCAGTAGGAATTGAATCAGCCAATTGAACTCTCAGCTTACGGCATTTCCCGGAAAAGATTACTGGTTCTCAGGCTTAGGCCGAACAGGCACGCTGACCCGTCGTGGGCGTGTGTTGAGCTTGGCAGGTGGTGGCGGAGTTTCTTCCTCTGGCGTTTGTATCAGTGAAATCGGTTTTAAGGTTTCCAACTGTGAGTATAGCGTCGCTGCATCAAATAAATGTGTCAGTGGAATGGCACTGTCAGAATCCACATTGATTGCAGGTAACTCGGCAGGCTTTACACTCACAATCTCTTCTTTGGTCTTATCCTCATTCTTCAAACCATCGTCTTTATCCGACTTCGTAACTTCAGCGGTTTCAACCGCTACATCAGCTTTGGCTGGCGCAGTTGAAGTGGACTTCGGAAGGTTGGCTGGAATTTGAAAATCGGCTTTTCCGCTTTCCAGTTTCAGTTTTTTATCTTCTGCGGCAGCCGTGCCTTTCGTCGTTTTAGGCTGCGGTTTTGTCTGTCTTGAGGATTTTGCAGGTGGTGCGACTTCAGGTTTGATGGCCACAGTGGCCGTTATTCCAGCCTGACGCAGACGAGCTTCCAATCCGTCAGTCGAACCATTCACTTTGCGATATAGCACTTCGATGACAGCCAGTTTTACGTCTGCGCTGCCCGCTTCCGGAGGTTGGTAACCGGCAAGGTACAGGTCCAGCGCCGGACTCAGCTCATTGGCGGTTTCTTTGACGACGGCCAAATGCCACAAGGCACGTTTTACTTCCGGCAATGAGCCATAAGCTTTAACGGCTTCATTCAGCGACGCTGCGGATTCTTCAACTTGCCCGGCCCGGAATTGCGCCCAGCCTTTGGCGTCAAGCGCGCGTCCCCGGAAAATTTGCCTGCGCCCGTTGCGGTCGAAGTTTGGATAATCCCGCAAAGACCCATCCGCTTCGGTTGCCGCGTCAGCCAATCCCAAAGACTGTTCGGCCAATTCCACTGCCAAGCCTGTGGCAATTCCTGCCTGCGCCAATTTTTGCGCGATGTACAAGGCCCGATGAGCACGGCGCGAGCTTTCGTTTTCGACAAAATCCATCGCGGCGCGATCCAATTCTTCCATCTGTTTGCGCGTAACGGTTCCTTTGCCGGAACTGGCGATGCGTTTTATTTCTTCCATCCACGCGTGAAATCGAGTCAGCGATTCAGCCAGTTTGAATTGTTCTGATGTTGTGGGCGAGGCGGGCAGAAAAATTGAGGCTTGGTGTTCGCGGGCCAGAAGCTCTTTCAACCCATCAGATTTCACGTCCAATGAACCACCCAGCCGAGCGCTGAAAATTTCCTTTTGGTCTTTTGCAGAGACAGAAAACGCTTTGGAAAACTGTTCAAGTGCGCCGTCAAAATCTTCAACCGAAAGATAAAGTTTGCCAAACGTGAAAAAGAGCGTTGGAAATCCTGCATAACGTTGCGCAGCTAGCAGGTTCCGTTCGGCTTCGAAGATTTTGCCTTCGACCATATCAATTTCAGCGGCGGCAATGCGCGCCCAGGCATACCTTGGTTCGATCATCAGCGCGGTTTCAGAAGCCTGGCGCGCTTGTTTCAGTTTGCCTTGCGCCAGGTAATAAAACGCCATTTGGGTTTGCAGATAAATATCACCCGTAATTTCTTCCGCCGCGCCGCGCAAATCGCGCGCCTGGTTCAGCGCTGCGGTCATGGCGGATTCGTCACCCAGCGCCAGATAGGTCAGCCCCAGACCTTTAAAAGACGGCGCATGTTTCGGTTCGATTTCAAGCTGCTTCTGGTAAAGCTTGATGGCGTCAGGAAATGCGCCGTGCGCGCGGTAGAGGTTGGCAAGTTCGTAATACGCGCGCTTGTCATTTGGGTCTGCGCCGATGGCTTGCTGGTATTCGGCAATCGAATCGTCCAGCCGCAGCCCCATTCTATAGGCTGCGCCCAGCGCTCGGTGCAACCGGGAATCCGGTTCCGCAAGTTTTTCGGCGGCTTCCAAGGCGCGAATGGCATCAGTGGGCGCTTCGATGGTCATGAAAAATTCGCCCAGTGCGGCTAGCCGTCCGCCATCTTTGGAACAACGCGTTTCCAATTGGCGAGCCAAACCAACGGCTTCATTGCGATACCCGCGCACGGACACAGCCAGCGGAATGCGAATCACAGTTTCCTGGAAAAAAGTGTCTGTGATGACTTCTGGCAAGGCGGCAAGCGCTTTGCGGAATTCGATGACCGCTTTTTCGCTGTTGTTTTCGTTTAGCTGCGCTTCGCCAAGCTGTGCGTAGCTGGCGACGATGGCTTCGCGCATATCGTTGGCGTGGTCATGAGCCGGGCGGCTTTTCAAAATTTGCTGCAACGCGGCGATGCGGGTCGCCGGATCTTCCAGAGCCATCGCTTCTTCATATGTAAGTGAAGGCTGGCGCTGGGGAAGGGAAGTTTTCGATTGCGCCACACCGTGACTAAACAGCGTGAATAGAATAATTGCGGTGGTAGTTGCGACAAGAAGACGTTCCAGCTTCATCTTGATTGCCTCGCTATTTGCTCAGTCTGATTTCGGTGTACTTCAGCACTTCGCCGATTGGGTCAACGTGTCTTCGCGCTTCGGATTGTTTCAACCACACCGGGAAAAATACAAGCGCCATATAAACGATACTGCCTGCGACTGCTACGAATGACCAGATTTTGAAGCTGGTGTAGCTTAATTGCCATCCGAATAAAGGTTGCGTGATTTTCGACGACAACCAGGTGATCAATTCTTCCGGAACACTTTTTAGCAGAAAGGCCAACAGTGCAAGCAAAAGACCCGTGACCTGTTTTAGTTCCGACTGCGACAGTTGTTTGGTCTTGATTTCGTGCAGCTTACTCAACTTGGCGAAATCGTAACCCGCAAACTTTACTTCAATCATCCGGCTTAGTGAATCAATGTAATAGTCGCTGGTGATAACGCCGAAAAACTCATTCTGCCGATCCTCCGCTTCCGCCACTTCCGTAATCCAGCGCCGGTAAACTTCCGGGGATTTATCGCTAAGCATGTCAATGCCTTTGGTTAGTGGGTAAAGCGAAACGAACAGTTCAATCACATCAAACAACAAGAATGGGACAAAGAACAATCGGCTGACAAACCACCACCCGCTTTTTCCGAAGAAAAAATCCTTGATGAACTTGAACAAAATTTTCTTCAGAAGCTCAGCGGAGTAAGCCTGATACCTTCGAAGGTAGTTCGCTATTTCCGCGTACTGCTGTTTCAGGTTGTCATCCATAAACGATCATTTTCGGCGCGTCACCAACACGCCCGCTACGATCAGAATGGCTCCGGCGGCTTGCAGCAACGTCGGTTTTTCGCCCA